>JBGOUS010000176.1:0-3030 GCA_041477675.1 Nitrosopumilaceae archaeon | reverse complement strand
CCAATAATCAAAGATTCTGACCTTCAATATATCATACATTCTCTTATAGAATATTGGAAAATTGACAAAAACCTAGCACTAAGTGTCATTCATGACCAGAAGAAATTCGATAAAGTAAATGAATGGAATAATAATATAAAAACAGGAAAAATAAGATCAAATCTTGATACTGTGGTACTAGGGAAGATCCTAAAATCAAGACAAGGAGATTAGGAGAAGAGCACCAATGGATTATTATTGATACATATGACATCGTAACTAATTGGAAAAGGGAAATATGTTTACAATAAAAGTAGATAAAAAATTAATAAAAAAATCAAAAAATTACTTTGTAGGACATGTTCTACTTCAAGATATATCCAAAGTAATAAGATCAAAAGAAGAGAAAATATATCATGTGACATTCAAAACGGGGGCAAGGACAAAAATACATTATCATCAGGCCGGTCAAATACTAATTCCTACTGGTGGTAAGGGCGTACTTGTGATATATGCTGCCAGACAAAAGGGGTCTATTACTAAAATTAAAAAAATCGAAAGCGTTAATCTTGCAAAAGGTGACGCTGTTTACATTCCTTCACACAAATTTCATTGGCATGGTGCTATGGATAAGAACACTTTTTCACACATTGCTATTAATGCAAAATTGCCTGGTTACAAAGACGCAAAAACTATTTGGTACGAGTCTGATTTTAAGACATTTGCTAAAAAGATAACATAGTTAGGTTTTTAAGTTTTAAAAATTGATTTTGTATGTTTGACTGATGCAAAATTTCGAGAAAGCAAACTACATGATATTGCTCATTTTGGAATTAGAACAGTAATTGGTACAATATTCATGGTTCACGGTTTAGGAAAATTTGATCCTGGCTTTGCTGGATTCTTAAATCAAATAGGGATTCCAGCTGAGATGCAGATTTTAATTGCACTTGCGGAATCGGTATCAGGCATTCTTTTAATTATTGGCATATTGACAAGAATCTCAGCTTCGATTTTATCAATAGATATGCTTGGAGCCATATTTCATGTAAAACATGCTGCACATCTCACCGGACAGGGTGGTTATGAATTAGAACTGGTACTGCTTGCTGGTGTTTTAACTATGATTGTGGCAGGACCTGGCAGAATCTCAATATCGCATATTATAAAAAAGATTCCTAGATTTTTGCAATGAGTTTTCAAGGAAGATCAGCGGTTTCTGTGGTACAATATTTATGAACCCAATTTCCTGTTTGGTCTTTTGCAATTTCCTTACCTACTTTTATTTTATCTCCGCATGACGAACATGAAGTGTTAAACTTTGCTTTCACAATATTTAGTTGTGGCAAACATCATAAAAGTACTGGTATTGAATCAACGTCAACTAGAAGCTAGTATTTGATGTATTTTCTTATAGTAATTCATTCGACTTTGTATGGACTCGTTTGTCATTCAAAAGATTCTTTTGTACAGATCACGTCTTGAATTAAGATGCATGAATTTAGTATGAGATATCTACGATGTGTTAATTGCAAGTCTAAATTAGAATTACAAACTTTTGAAAAATCTGATGAAATTGATGAAGGTATTATTTCGTGTAAGAATTGCGGTGCAAAATATCCTATAATTTCAAAAATTCCGATCTTATGGCCTAATCTTCCCTCATATTTTTCCAATAGATCTCAGTTAGGAGGCCATCTTATGGCTAGTACAAAAAATCCGATATTGAAAACCATGTTAAAAGATTCGCTTGCAAAAATAAACAAAAACCATGAGGATATGACCAATTTAGAAAAAGGTTGGGTTGCTACATACAAAAATAGTTTAAAATCAAAATTTTACTCGTACATAAAAAACTTCCTTGAAAAAATTCCTAAATCTAAACAGGTTTTGGAACATGGTTGTTCAATAGGGTACATCACAAAAATTCTGGCACAAAAACACGAAACTGTTTTTGGCGTAGATCAGTCGTTTTTTGCTATTTTAGAAGCCAAAAAAAATAACCATAAAAACACGGATTATTTTGTAGCAAATTCGCTTTTTCCTCCATTTGGGAAAAGAAAATTTGAATTGATAGTAGGACTAAACGTTTTGGAATTAATCGAGCCACTTGATTTTCTCAAAACTGTCTCATCTCAATTAAAAGGAATATTGATAATTTCTGATCCTTATGACTTTGAGCGAGGAAAAAATTCTGTTAGTGTTAGATTAGATTCAAAATCATTAAGAGACGAACTAAAAAAACTAGGCTTTGTTTTTTTACAAAAAACAGAAAAACCATCTTTCTTACCTTGGAGATTGAATGTTAATGAGCGCGTAAGTCTACAGTATAGAGTAGATTTGATAATTGCAAGAAATTCCTTGATATGACTAATGTGTTTTACCGCCAAGACAAAATCTTTCATGATTGTGTCTCGATTATTTTAGATATTGTTGGTATGATTTTGATGTTTTCAATAAAAGCAATCTCAAAGAATAGATCGTACAAAGATTTTTTAAAGTAAACTTTTGATGAATCCACACGTATGATAACATGAAATCAATCAATTACACTTTACTAAGTGATGAGACAGTTGCAAAAGAATTTGGCAAAAAAGGTACTGCTACCGATATTACCATATATGACAAAAAGGAATTAGAATCCGTAACAACCTGGACTATTCCAACCGGGTTCCCTGAAAAGATACAACCTCTTTTTCAGGCAATAAACATGGGAGAATATGTTCTATTTCATGTGACAAAGCTTGATAAATTTACAGGTGAACAAATAGTTGCATTAGATAGTTTAAAAAAAACTCAAGGATTGCTAAGCCATTCATATGACGTTGACAGAAACAAACTTCTTACTATGATAAAAGGAACTGTAGTGGAACAATACAAACTAGTTGAATTTACAGATCTAAAAAAAGAAGCGGAACAAATGCAACCTGTATCAAAAGAGGGCAATGTCAAAATTGTAATAGATCACTGTTTTGATGTCAAAGGCGTTGGAACTGTAATTCTAGGTAAAGTAGTTCTAGGTAAAGTAAAGACATATGATAATCTCAAACT
>JBGOUS010000118.1:0-4140 GCA_041477675.1 Nitrosopumilaceae archaeon | reverse complement strand
TCGTACTAATGGAGTAAATGTAAGGGCTGCAATAAGCAAAACCAAAGAGGAAAGCAAAAAGACATTCACATTTGATACTATCGGTTTTGCAATAGTAGAAAGTGAACCAAAAAGAACAGATGCCAATACACCAGAAGCATACCCGATAATCACAGTTCTATTTTTTAGTTTGAGAAAATCTCTTGTCATGCATTAAATAAGATGATTGTGTTAATTGAGCCTTTGGCATACCATTCTTGTAAAAAATGCATTTAAACTTGAGTTTCACAAAAAAGAAAAATGTAGAAATTATCACATATTACATTTGATGTGTGGTTGATCTAACTTTCTTTTCAAGTCCAATAGGTCTTGGTCATGCAACACGTGACATAGCTATTACTCAGTTTCTTGGCAACATTAAGATAAAATTTGTTAGCGGTGAAGGAGGCTCTAAATTGTTTTCAGACTATGGATTTGATGTGCAAAACCTCTACAAACCGCCAGTTTTTGAGGTTCAAAATGGATCTATGAAAAATCCTTTGATGTGGCTTTTTAGATATTATTCCTATTATAAAGAATGTAAAGACATTTCATCAAATATAATAGAAAAAGAAAGGCCAAAACTGATTGTAAGTGATGAAGATTTTGCATCATTGACTGTAGCTCAGGAAAAGAAACTGAAAACAGTGCTAATCACTGATATTCTAGAGACAAACTTTGTCAGAGGGATTGGCTCATTCATAGAAAAAAAGATGAATAAATCAATGAAAGATATAATGAAAAAATGTGATGTCATCATCATACCAGAAGATGGTCCTGACGAGGATAATGTCATAAGGGTAGGTCCAATAGTTAGAAAGACTTCTCATTCTAGGGAAGAACTTAGAAAGAGATTTTCTTTTGACAGAAAAACAATTGTAATTAGCATAGGTGGTACAAGTGCAGGACAATTTTTAATAGATAAAATAATTAAGGTTTTCAAAAAACAAAACCTTGATGCAGACGTGGTAATTGTTTCTGGCCCAGCTTTGAAAATTCCAGTTGAAGATATAAGAAATCTTGGGTTTGTAAATAATTTACATGAAATCATCTATGCGGCTGACCTGATAATTTCTTTAGCAGGTAGATCCACCATCGATGAAGCTACGTTTTATGGAACGCCTGGAATCTTTATTCCAATAAAAGGGCATTTTGAACAAGAAGAGAATGCAAGAAAAGTAGGTTTTTCCTTTGAAGATCTTGATCATATAGAATCTTTAATTCCTGCTAAAATTAATGAAAAAAGAAATCCCAAATTGTGCGATGGTGCACAAAAAACTGCGAATATTATAAAGAAATTTTTGTAATTCAGTTGTTTTGCTGAAAATTAATACATCCTGTTATTTCTTTGCAAAATGATTCATTGTGTACCAATCCCACACCAGGAATAAACTGTAAAATGTGATTGGTGTTATTGTCCTTGAAAAGCTCGCCGCGATGAATCTGGTTTGGTTGTTCCTCTTCAAAAAAGTCTCTATTTGGAATCATGGTTTAAACCTCATCTTCAAGATATTAAGGAATACGCACAATTTATTCTAGATTATGAGAGCAGACATGCATGAGTTCAATTTGCTGTATAGAGCATATTTTTACCCAAATGCTTTATACTGGGATTTTGAGACTTGTATCCAAGTTTTGAAAAATCTAGCAGTAGCCAAGTTTGGAGGTAGTGCCATAGGAATAGATGGCGATCTAATCCCGATTATAATCAAAAGAATAAATGAATTAAAAAAAGATGCAAAAGTAATTGCTGTCTTTTCTGCTCCACTCACATTACATGAAGGTAAGCAACGATCATTAACTGATATTGCAATTATGATTGGACAAAAAGCGCAAGCAGGAAAAGATATTGATGTCGAGGACCTACGAAAACCATATCAAAAGATACTTGGATTTGTAGATAAGAAATATCAAGATGAATGCAAAAAAACAATTAATTCTTTTTTAGAAAAAGCAGCCAAATCCATCAAGCAATCTGTAGAAAAAAAAGAGTTTACCGATGTAATTAGATCAAGTACACTTGCTTATTCAGGAGAGATCTTAATGTCATACGTAATGAACTATATTCTAAAAAGTAGTGACATAAAATCAGATGTAATAGGGTTTGACATATGGCCCATAATAACTGACAAAAACATTGAATCTGCAAACTTTCTTGCATCAGAGTCTGCTCAAAATATAAATCCGGTTGAATCATTGTTAGAAAAAAATGACGTACTATCAATAGGAGGATTTATTGGAAAAACTGTTGATGGCTTTGAAACCACGTATGAGAGAGGTGGTTCTGACAGGACTGCTGCAGATCTTGGCATATTGTTTAACAAAAAATATAATACAAGAATAGATTTTGAAAAGGACAGTGCAGTGCTTTCTGCCGATCCAAGAGTAGTAAAAGACGAATTAGAATACATCACTCATCTTTCATATAATGAAGCAAGAACTGCAGGGATGTTTGGAATGAAGATACTTGATCCTATTGCCATCAAAGAAATAGTGGAAAATGGGGTGAACATACCCATAATAATCACGGACATGAATAATCCGACAAAGATAACAACAATAGAAAGAAGACCACCTGACAAAAATGGACATCCGCTTAAGATAGTAACAGGAAAGAAAAATTGTGCAATACTCCGAATAGAAAGTATAGCTGCAAAAAGCTTGTTTGATTCACTTGAAAAAGAAAAAAGATACAGCGAGTTTGTGGTTTTGTCGCCCTATACAAAAGACGATATTGAGTTTACCAGAATATTGTTCCTTGATGCAGATTACGTAAAAAGAAATGAAAGGTACATACTTGCATTTGATTCCTTGGCTACTATAACCTACAACAGAGGAGTAATTACCCTGATTGGAGACGAGATGTGGCGCGTGCAACAAATTGCATCTAAAGCCAGCTCTAGAGTAGGCGAGGCAGGACTTAACATCTTAAACATGGATGCGCAAGAAGAAACTTCAAGAATCATCATAGTCATAGAAGATGCTTCTGACAACATAGAAAGAGCTATTCGTGCAGTTCATGCAGAAAGATCAAGAATCACATTTGTATAAAATAAAATCAGTAAAACGTTTGACCCCTACAGGCCTTTACCTATAGAAGTCAAATAGGGTTTGTTCTTGGACCTCTTATCTAGAATCAGTCCGGCGTTACCCAAAACACGCGCTATTGTAATATGGTAGGGGTGATATTTAGACCTGATCTATATAGATCATCTAGGAGAACTGTTTCCCTACGTACCATAGAGCCAAGCCTGCTCCAATTATAGCATACCATTTCAAGTTCCTTTTGTTTGTAAACATGTTTTTTGATGACAAATCCTCATCTCTTGTAATTGATGCTCTAATCTTTCGCAGCTCAAAGCCTTGTCCTACCAAACCGATAACCAGTAATGCTACAGCTGTGTAAGACAGTATCGGTTCCACGTTCTCAGTTTTATTTCATACAATATTAGTATGTTTGAAATTCTTGTGTTTGAAATTATTTATTTTGATTAATTCTTTAAATTACCATACTTGCTGAGTTTTCTTATGAAAGAACAAGGCAAGATATGGATGAATGGTAAACTAGTACCGTTTAGGAATGCCAAAGTCCATGTGCTTACTCACGCGCTACATTATTCCACAGCAGTCTTTGAAGGAATCAGATGCTATAACACGCCAAAAGGTTCCATGATATTTCGTTTACCAGAACATGTTGACAGGTTATTTAGCTCAGCTAAAATGTACTCAATGAAAATGCCATATTCTAAAAAACAAATTTCTGATGCCATAATTCAAACAGTCAGAAAAAGTACGATGAAGGAGTGTTACATTAGGCCAATAGCATACTATGGTTATGGCATGCTAGGGCTAACACCGACTGCAAACAAGATCGACGTTGCCATAGCATGTGTTGAGGCATTACAAGAATATACAAAGGCAGGAAAAATTCGCGGAACGCGGTGCAAAGTTTCAAGGTGGTTAAGAATTGATTCTAGATCACAGCCTATGCAAGCAAAGGCAGCCTCAAACTATGCAAATGCAGCCCTTGCCAGAGTTGAGGCATTGAATGATGGTTATGACGAATCAATAATGCTCAATTATGATAACAAGGTAGCTGAGGGAAGTGCAGAAAATATATTT
>JBGOUS010000165.1:0-3233 GCA_041477675.1 Nitrosopumilaceae archaeon | reverse complement strand
GAATCGACATTAAATGCCATCGCAAAGTTACAGTCAGATCTAAAAATCAAGGCAAAACCAATCAGTAAGGAAAACATGCATTTTACATTACTATTCTTGGGTGAGATATCAGATGACATGGCTCAAAAAGTAATGGAATCATTGAGTTCTGTTTCATTTAATCCAATAGAAATGAATTTGGTCGATGTTGGTGCTTTCCCAAATCCCATGTCACCACGTGTTGTGTGGGTCGGTATTGATAGGAATGCGGCAAAAAATCTTATCGAGCTTGCTGTGCAAGTTGAAGAAAAGCTACATCCTTTGGGATTTAAAAGCGACAAACCATTCAAACCGCATTTGACCATATTTAGAATCAAGAACGGAACTGGTGATATTTCTCATGAGTTAAACAAGTTTAGATCAGTTGAGATTGGTCATGAGACCATTTCTGAGTTAAAGTTTAAGAAAAGTATCTTAACACCAACTGGACCTATATACTCTGATTTACAGGTGGTAAAAGCAAAACAATGAAGGCATTAGAACAAGCAAGAAAAATCTCCATACCTACTGAAAAAGAACAAGAAAAAATGAAGAAAATTGCTGAGCTAGCAATCCAATTAGTAAAACAACAAGCAGGAAGATTTCCTGAAGTTACTGGGGTAGAGGTCGGAGGATCTTATGCAAAGGGAACATGGCTATCAGGAGAAGTTGATCTGGACATTTTTGTTAAACTAAAAAAGGACATAGATGAAAAAGCGTTTGAATCCATCGGAAAAACTATTGGTTTTGATTCTCTAAAAAAATTCAAACCATATGTAAGGTATTCAGAACACCCCTATGTTGAGGCCGAAATAGAACATACGCGAGTAAACGTAGTACCATGCTATGATGTTGAGCTTGGAAATTGGAAGAGTGCTGCAGATAGGTCATCGTTTCATACAAAATTCATACTTCAATCATTTGATCAATCAAAAAAAGATGAAGTCAGATTGCTAAAAAAATTCCTAATCGGGATTGGAATCTACGGTGCAGAAATTGCAAAAGAAGGGTTTGGGGGGTATGTAGCTGAAGTACTTGTGCATCATTATGGAAGTTTCCTAGGAATACTACAAGCGGCATCTAGTTTTGTGCAACACCAAGTAATAGGAAATCCAACAAAAAAATTCGATACACCTCTTATAATTATAGATCCGGTAGATAGCAACAGGAATCTTGGGACTGCAATCTCATCTGAAAGTGTTGGCAGATTCATACTTGCTTCCAGAGCATTTTTGAAAAAGCCTTCTTTATCATTTTTTAAGCCACAGCCAAGAAAATTAAACAAGAAAAATCTGGATAATACTATTATTGTAAAATTCAATTACAAAAAACGCAGTCCTGATATAATTTGGGGTCAGATTAAGCGTGCTACTACTGCAGTGGCAGGTCAGCTTGACCTTTCAGGTTTTGAAGTGTTAAGGAAATCCTGCATTATAGATGAAAGATCTGAAGCTGCATTACTCTTTCTTTTGCGTTCACCAAATATTGAGAAAAATGTGGTAAGGAAAGGTCCTGATGTTTTTATGAGAAAAGAATCTGAAAACTATATCGCAAAAAACTCTAAGAAGAGTCAAGTTATGTGGGTTAACGATGCTGGTAAAATTTTATCTTTGCAAGAAAGTGCATATCATGATGCAAAAACATTTTTGCAATATCTTTTAAAAAGAAATCTTTCAGCTTCGGGGATACCAAGTGGTTTAGTAAAAGACATCAAGCATGATTTTAAGATCTTAAATGGGAGACAGACTACAAGCAAATCCATTAAAATGGCTCTATCGGAGCTTATCACTACAGATGGACTTGTCTTTGGTTCCCCTTAGTAAACTTGTAGAGGAACCATATTCTACAATACTTGGATATCCAAAGGCAACAAAACGTGAGCTTACAAGCCGAATTACAGAGCTTAGAAAACTGGGGGTCAAAGGCATCTCGTTTACAGGTCAAGCCATGCTTAATTCTCTCAATGTATTAGGAAAAGGCTACGTCGGAGTTGTAGTTCTATCAAAATATAAAACAAAAGAAATTGCTTTGAAGATACGACGAATTGATTCCAGTAGAGTTGAAATGGGTAGTGAAGCACGACTTTTAAAACTCGCAAACGAAGTAGGTGTAGGACCAATATTCATAGCTAACACCAAAAATTTCATGATAATGGAATATCTTGAAGGAAGAAAAATAGTTGATTGGATTGGAGAGTTAAAGGGAAAAGGAAGTGCTGCCAAACTCAAATCTGTGATAAAAAAAGTGCTTGAAGATTGTTATAATTTAGATAAGATTCATCTTGATCATGGTGAGCTTAGTCACATACACAAACATGTGATTATTGGCAAATCCGTTTCTATAATTGATTTTGAAAGTGCTAGTGTTAATAGAAGAGTCTCAAATGTTACATCAGCAACTCAAAGCATCTTCATAGGATCAGGTATTTCTAAACTTGTAAAAAAAATTATTAAAGAACCACAAAGAAGAAAATTGATTACAACGTTAAGGAAGTATAAGAAAGAACAGTCACGTAAAAACTTTGAAGCAATATTACGAGTATTGGGATTAGAAAAAGTATGAGTTTACAAAATCTTAAAACACATACTCTAAAAATTTCTCTTGTTTTAATAATTTCTGCATTTGTAGTAGAGCTTATTGTAGGAATATACTCTAACAGTCTTGCATTAATCACAGATAGCATTCATGCAGTTTTGGACTCTTTTGTTACTGCAATCTTGCTTCTAGCTGCCAGATGGGCAATAAAACCTCCAGATCTTGAGCATACGTATGGTCATGGTAAGATAGAAACCATGGGTGGGTTTCTTGGAGGCATAGTTATTCTTTTCATTGCAGCTTTTTTCATATACGAATCTATTGAAAGATTTCAACATCCGCCACAAGTTTTGCCAGGCATCTTTGCGATTTGGGCTGCCGTATACACACTTGGTACAGATGGAGTAAGAATAACGATTCTTAGCAGAGCATTGAAAAAAGTAGAAGGCTCTACCACACTCCGGGCAGATCTCTATCACGCATTTATGGATATGGGCTCTACCATAGTTGCAATAATTGGAATTTTGCTTGTCACAATCGGATTTAATAAAGGAGATATTATTGCAGCATTAGTTTTGGGATCACTTCTTGTTATTTTATCTCTAAAACTAATCCACAAAACTGCAATGGAGCTTACAGATGCAATTTCTCAAAGTATGGTTAAAAAAGTCGAAAGCATT
>JBGOUS010000156.1:0-3338 GCA_041477675.1 Nitrosopumilaceae archaeon | reverse complement strand
TCTGTAAAAAACAGCTTATTGATTCCGTTGATAAAGAACTAACTTTTTTCAACAGAATCTTTCCAACAAATAGCATCAAACAAGAAATTTTTTTTCCTATTAGCTAAGAATCGATCAATCCAGAAATTTATATCCTATCCATCTGTTGAGATTTCTGATTTGCCAAGTGTTAGGATGACAGCTAGGGGAATTCTAGTCAAACAAAATGATAGGCAGGTGCATCTTGACCCAAAGCGTGCTGTAAGTAAAGGGATTTCTTTTGTTTCCCATGCTCATATGGACCACCTACATCGCCAAAATGGTGGCCTTGTTTTGACTACTAGACTGACAAGTGAGATAGCTAAACTACGTGGCTATTCCATGGATGGCTATGTTGAAGAGTTTGAGAATTTTTCAATGATAGATGCTGGTCATATCTTAGGCGCACGTGGTCTTTTGTTTGATGATGTATTTTATACGGGGGATATTTGTACACGCGATAGAGGGTTTCTAAAAGGGGCCAAAGTGCCAAAATGTAACACCCTCATTACCGAATCTACATTTGGTCTACCAGAGTTCATTTTTCCAAGAATAGATGAGACTGTAAAAAAAGTAAATGGTATCATATCTGAAATGTATTCAAAGGGAATCCCTGTAATTTTGCACGGATATGAACTTGGAAAGGCACAAACACTTTCTTACTTGTTTGGGCACTGGGACCCACTTTACTATCATGACTCTGTTAAACAAATAAACGATTTACATAGAAATTTTGGCATTGATCTAAAAGACGTGATGGGACATACAGAGGTTGAAAAAAAAGGATTACTTGACAAGAAACCATGGGTGATGATTGCTCCAAGCATGAGTGGTAAAAATTACTTTGTAAACTATATGAAATCAAATTATGGTGCAATAACAATAGGGTTTAGTGGTTGGGCCCAGTCAAATCGGTACTCCTTTGCAAGACAACATGATTATTCTGTTGTCCTAAGTGATCATTGTGACTTTAATGATCTAATTGATCTTGTGAAAAAAGCAAATCCAGAAAAAGTTTACACTGTCCATGGATTTGTAGATGAGTTTGCAAGCGAACTTGTTAAATTGGGATTTGATGCGCAGCCATTACGTGAAGCGTCACTTGATGATTATTTTTAATTTGTATAAATCTTAGATCTTGCGCAAAGTTCTGTTATATGATATGCCAAATCTGTGTGCTTCGTCTCTTGCATACTGCAAAATTTTTAATGCACTGCTGTCTCTTGGAATTATGACTGGCTCTTTTATTTTTTGTAAATAAATTTCTTCATTTTCTTTAGCTAGTGAAACGCATGGGACATCTACCCCTATGCTTTTTAAGGCATCTATTGCTACTTTTAGATGTCCTTTTCCTCCGTCTATGAGTATGAGGTTTGGCCTCCTTGTTTTTTCTTTTCTTGTCCTTAGATAGCGTCGTTTTATCACTTCAGTAATCATTGCATAATCATTTCTTCCTTCAACAGTTTTAATCCTAAATTTCCTGTATCCTAATTTATGAGGTTTTCCATCCACAAATTGAGACATTGCTCCAACCGCATAAGACTCGCCATGATTTGAAATGTCAAAACATTCTATGACGTGTGGAATATCAGGAAGAACAAGCTTCTCTTGTAGCTCATAAAGTGCAGGTTCAGCACCTTTTGAGTGATACATCTCGATATTGCGCATGATGAGATTCACCATCTCCCATCTTTTACCGCTTACAGGAACAATGATATTTACTTTGAAGCCAGATGTCTTAGAAAAAATTTCTTCTAGGATCTCTTTTTTGTGAGGAATTTCATTTGCTACAATGAATCGTGGAATGGGATTTGTGCTATAATATTGTGATAGAAAAGTTGAAAATGAATTGTCCGCAACAAGATCAAAGGAAAATCTATTCCTGTCTTTAATTACTCCATTTACCTGCCTTAAACTCATGACAAGGGCTACCTGTCCTTTTATTTTTATTCCAAAATACTCTTCATCAGAATTTCTTGCTACTTCCATTTTCTGTTTTGTTTGTAGATTTTGCAATCTTTGTAGTGTATCATGAATCTCTTTTGCTTTTTCATACTGTTGTATGTGTGATGCATCTTTCATCTCAATTTCGAGTTTTTTTTGGAAATCTTCTAGTTTTTCCTTGCCTTTAAGAATTGACTCTAGTTCGCCAATGTGTTGTCCATACCTTTGTTGGCCCTCAACAAATTGACATGGAGCTTCACAATTTCCTAGATGGTATTCTAAACATGCCTCCTTTGGAAGTTTTTTACAAATTCTTATCTTGAATGTCTTGCGTAATAGACCAATAGATAGCATCTTTGAGCTTCCATGTGTAAAAGGACCATAAATTCTGCCTCCGCCGATAAACTCTCCTGTTCTTGTTCGTCTTGCGACCCCAAGACGCGGATATTCCTCATTTGTTATTCTCAGATATGTGTATCGTTGTTGATCCTTGAGTTCTATGTTAAAAATTGGCCTGTATCGCTTGATCATGTTTGATTCTAATAAAAATGCCTCACTTTCATTATCTGTCAAAATGCATTCAATATCATGAATTTTTTGAACAAGCTTTTTTGTTTTATAATTCTGGTTTTTTGTAAAATATGATCTTACACGGTTCCTTAGATTTTTTGCTTTGCCAATATAGATAATTTTGCTTTTCATATCCTTCATCATATATATTCCAGAATGAGAAGGAATGAGCAATCTAGAAGGATCAATCTTCTCTATTGACTTTTCTGATATTGGTTTTGTAAACATGATCTTGGTATGCTAGATTGGAAAATAAGTGTTACAAGAAAATAATTGAACTCTTTCTAAGGTGCAGATATGGTTTTTATGAATTACTAGAAGTCTACTTTAGTCTAGCAAACTCTTTTTTATCAAGCAACGGTTGCTTTACCTTTGAAAAATCCCTCTTTGCTTTTTTTGCAAGTAATTTTAATTTAATTTCAACACTGGAGTTAGGAGACAATCTGTATATCGTTCCTCTACATTTTGCAGAACCACACCTGCACTTTAGTGGCTTGTGCCACTTTGGAAATAATACTCCATAATCCCATGTCACTTCTTCTCCAGCCTTGATATCCCTCAAGGCAATATCCACGTAGGCATTCTCATGAGGCATGACATAAACATTTGATTCGCAGCTATGGTTGCCGTGCCTTGTATCGTCAACATGATGAATGATTTTGCCATCTTCTTGGTAGGCAAATCTTGTTAGGATATCTCTGTATCGTTTACTAAATTTGTTATATTCATCGATAGAATAAATCCTTACGTCATCATTGATTTTGTATACTATGGTTCCTTTGGGTATTTTTCTTTTAGCGAAGAGG
>JBGOUS010000002.1:0-20687 GCA_041477675.1 Nitrosopumilaceae archaeon | reverse complement strand
GTGAGGTTTCAAAAAAAGTTACTTTAACAAATCAATACACTACACCTCAGATCCATCTTACAATTAAAGGACCAGAAAATTTTAAAAAATCATTTTCCTTGTTTCCTGACAGTATGAATTTGTTTAGTGCAGAAATGAAGACCGATCAAGTGCTCAAAGTCCCTGGAGGTGATTACAAAGCTACTGTAGAATATGGCGGACAAACTAAAGAAACATCATTTACTATTTCTGAAAAAGCAGTTGCTCCTGTTGAACAAGAATTATCCCAAATAATCTCAATTGCTGTGGATAAGCCAGTCTACCTTCCTGGTGAGACTGCAACACTAAGTGGCAATACCTCAAAAATTATCCCACTTACAGGCATGAAATTCAAAGTTTTTGATCCTAATAAAAAACAAGTTTATGATGGAACACTGTACCCAGATACAACTGGCAGGTTCAAAACTACCTTTTTCATTAATTCAGTCAAGCCTGTGTTTGGAAATTACACCATTATCGCAACATATGGCACAGAAACCACCACAAATTCATACGAATTGGTTCCAGAAATAAAAGAAGACAGACTACTCTCCTTGGCTACGGACAAGAAAGCGTACGGACTAGGCGATACTGTAATAATCTCTGGTCGAAGCAACAAAGTCTGGATTTCTTCACTTGATATTGAAATTGTACAATCTTATAAAAGCAAAGACGTGACAGATACATTTGACGTTAAGGATTCCGTTAGACTAGCAGGAGATGGCACATTCAAATTTGAATTCAAAATACCAAGCGAGAATAATCGTCTTGGTGATTACAAAGTAATAATATCAAAAGAAATTGGCTCTGCCGAAACATCCTTTAAAGTGATGGAAAATCCAAACGAATTTGTTGAAATAGACTCAAGACCACTTTTGATTTCAACTGATAAAGAATCATATGGTTTTGGTGATCAATTAGTTATTTCAGGTAAAGTACAAATACAGAAAGACTTGGGAAGGCTAAATGTACAAATCTCTCTCACAAAAGCTGATGGAACGCCAATAATATCCAAAGGTAATCCTGGTGGAAGTGCAGGTAAGAATCTAGACACAGCCTTTTCTTTTACCGGGGTTCCAGATAGTTCTGGAAACTTTGAAATAAAAACCAGCATACTAAGAAATATCTTTGAAAACGGAAAATATCTTATCAAAGGTACTTATGGTGAAAATACTGCCTCAACTTCATTTACAGTAAACGACTCACTTGATCGAAGTGCTGGGGTCAAAATCATTGCCAACACAGATAAACAAGTATACGGAGTCGGTGAACAGGTAAAACTGACTGGAGGAGTTTCTACCTTTACCGCTCAACCTTCCTATACGCTGGTATTCACAGATCCTAGTGGTAAAACTACCCAGGGTGGTGTAACACTTGATAAAGGACAATTTTCATGGACTTGGACAGTACCTACACGTGGAACTATTTTTGGACTATACAAAATATCAATAAGATCAGACTCTGACAAAACGGACGTATTCTTTAAAGTATCAAAAGATCCCAAGTCTGAAACAGGCTTGCCACCTGTTATTGTTGAAACAGACAAGGATGTCTATAACAGCGGAGAAAATGTCATGATTTCTGGCATTGTTTTAAAGAAAAGTTCTGGAGTAGAAGGACTAGTTATTGATGCAAAACCAGAAATTATAGTAAAGACATCTGCAAATAAAGAAATCTACAGAGCATATCCAGATCTTGGTGCAGATGGTAGATTCCAAACTTCACTTAAATTAGTTGCGGGTGTTTTCAAAACGGGACAATACAAAGTGTCTGCAAAATATTATGACGCAAAAGCACAGACTGTTTTCAAGGTCGATGATAAATTCAACGTTGGCAAGGACATCCCGCTAGTTTTGCTAATGGAAACTGACAAAGAAAAATATCTTGCAGGAGATACTGTAAAGATATCTGGGAAAACAAGTAAAATCATATCAGTATTTGACGTGGATGTAAAGATAACAAAAGAGGATGAATTAATTTTTAAAACTGCTGTGAGATTTGATTCTACGGGTTCTTTTAATTATGATTATGCCATCCCTAAAAATGCAAACCTTGGGAATTATACGGTAGAATCTGACACTGACTTTGACACAACCACTGTTATGTTTGAAGTAGTAAATGAATTACCACCCGAAATAATAACGTCACCTGTGGGAGAGCCAACTAATGGTACTGCAACTACTGGTCCAAGTGAACCGACAACAACTCCAAAGAAACTAACCGATACTGTAAACAGGATATCTGATTCTCTTGTCTCAATATCAATTGAACCAAAAAATATTGGAGAAAAAACCTATCAGCCTACACTCTTTCAAGGCTTGCTTCGTGTAAACGTTGGTGATGAATCAGACGTAAACCTTAGGATAACTTCCAATGATGGAACCTGTCTTATAGGTCAAGATGATGATTGTAAAGTCACACAGTCAACACGAGAAGGCAGCTCCTTGTACCAGATTGTTCAAGTTGGTGATACAAATCTTAAGGTAAGATATAGTGGACATGAAACCACATTAGAAAAATTCACAATTTTACCCGAATCTCAAGGTGGAACAATTCCTCCAGGTGATTGGACCGTAGAAATCATAAAAGATAACCAGATTTCTAGATTCTACTACAAGATTTCATATACACCTATAGAGTAATCATGCACTGTGCAAGTGCAAGTATTGATGTTTAGACAGGACGATCCCAAAAAATGCACAGCTGCAAAAATTGTAAAATTCAAACTTGCAACAAGGATTAGAACAACTCTGCAAAATACATTACTTTTAGATCCTTTTGCACAAAAGACACTTCTGAGAAGTGACGCATCTCTTGTACAATCTATAACAGGAATTGATTGTTCGTGGGAGTTGGCAGGAAAAACATTTACAAAAAAGTTTGCTGGCGTTCCAAGAAAACTACCACCTCTTTTAGCAGGAAATCCAGTAAATTATTCAAAACTTAACAAACTCACAACAGTTGAAGCCATCGCGGGAGCAGCTTTTATCATGGGTTTTGAAAGTCTTTCACATAATCTTCTTGACAAATTTAAATGGGGTCATACATTTTACGATCTAAATAAAAACCTCCTTGAAGACTATTCTAAAGCAAATTCAGAAGAAGAGATCGATTCTATCATAAGAGAATACCGTCTTATGGCATAAAGTCAAAAGATTTCCCTTTCATCAGGCGTCCTAATCAACGAGTAGAGATTTATTCGACCTTTTTTTCCACACGGATAGGATATGTCTACTGAAAAGTCATCTTCAGGATTAGTTCGTAGTCTTTCACTACTTGACATAACAATGGTCGGAATTGCTGCAATGATTGGTGGTTCTATCTTTAATCTGATAGGGCCTGCCATGAATGAAGCAGGTCCTGCACTACTTGTTGCCTTCATATTTAGCGGAATAATTAGCCTCTTTACAGCATTGACCTATGCAGAGCTTGGTTCTGCATTCCCAGAAGCAGGCGGAGGTTACAGATGGGTAAAAGAAGGGTTGCCGCGACCGAATGCGTTTATCAGCGGCTGGACTGCGTGGTTTGCCCATATGATTGCAGGCAGCCTGTATGCCGTATCCTTTGGATCATTTTTTGGAAGCTTGCTTACAAACATAGGACTTTCATCTGAATACGGTGGAATTCCACTTGAGAAGATTATTGCCATAATTTCTATAATAATTTTCACCTACGTGAATTACAGGGGCGTTTCAATTACAGGCAAAGTTGGAAATGGACTGACATTTATCCAACTTGCACTTATTGTAGTCCTTATCGCCGCTGGTCTCTTTGCATTGGGTTTCACAAATCCTAATTGGATGACAAACTTTCATAATTTTATTCCTAAAGGTGCAGTTGGATTGATTTTAGGGATGGGAATTACTTTCATAGCTTTTGAAGGTTATGAAATAATCGTACAAGCTGGAGAAGAAGTTAAAAACCCAAAGAGAAACATTCCAAGAGCAATTTTCATTACACTTGGAACTGTTACCGCGCTTTACATAGTTTTTACTTTCTCTTTTCTTGGTGGACTGAATCCATCTGTAATTGGTAATGAGGCATGGAAATTCATAGGTGATAATAATCAGCTGGGAATTGCACAAGCAGCAAATTTTCTACTTCCGTTTGGAACAATACTCGTGCTAGTTGGGGGTCTGGTGTCAACTGTCGCAGCTCTTAGCGCTACTACGTTTTCCTCAAGCAGAGTTTCATTTGCAATGGGAAGGCAATACAATCTTCCTTACATTTTCAGCTCCATTCATTCCAAATATCACACACCTCACTTTGCAATATTGGCCTCAGGTTTCATCATGCTTGTAATGGCAGTATGGCTTCCTATTGAACAGCTTGCACTTGCAGCTGGTGTAATGTTTCTATTTCTATTCACACAGGTCAATTGGGCTGGTATTACAATCAGAAGACTTTATGGCAACAAACTTGATTATGGATTCAAAATTCCACTGTTTCCTATCATGCCAATTGTAGGTATATTTTGTAAAATAGGGCTTGCAGTTTTTCTTCTTATTTACAATCCACTGAGCTGGGCAATTGCCATTGTATGGATATTAATTGGTTTTTCAATTTACAAATTATATATTTCCAAAAAAGAGATTGAGCATTATGCGCCATTAGTGGCAAATGAAGGTCCATCTCAACGAAGAGATTATCGCATAATGATTGTTTTTGAACAAAACACAGCAGAAAAACTAGCAAAAATAGGTTTAGCGTTAGCACAGGACAAAGAAGGCGAAATTTCATTTCTCAATGTAGTTACAATCCCAATACAGGTACCACTTTCATCTGCGCAGAGGCTTGCAGAGCCTGCTACGAAATCTTTTGATAAATTTAAAAAAATACTTCCAGAATCAGTCAAGCACAGATATTTGGTTAGGCTTTCACATGATACAACTGAAGCCATACTTGCAACAGTTGAAGAACAAGGAATTAATCTACTTATTATGGATTTTCGCAGTCTACGAAGTAACCGAAAATTACTAACGCTTACTACATGTGATATCATTGGAGTTAATATCAAGGAAAATTTTGATAATGAATTAGAAAATATTGTTGTATCATATGATAAAGGAAGACATTCAAATCTTGGACTAGAAATAGCAAACTCACTCTCAAAATCATTAAACAGTAAAATACGAATAGTTAGGGGTGTTGTTGAATCTCCGGAAGAAGAACGTGACATTTTAGGAAGAATTAATGAAAAGATGTTTGATCTTGACATGAAAAAAATTCCAGTGGAAAGAGTTTATTCACAAACAGATAATGTAACACAAAGTCTCCTTCAAAACTTTGACAAAGAAACTCCAGAAATAATAATAGTTGGAGCAGGAAATCAATCTGATCAAGCTTTTAGCCCAAAAACAATGGAGGTAATAGAAAAATCTCGTAAGACTGTATTCGTTATACGTGATTCTAGGTTGTCTGGAATTCAAGCTCGGTATTTCTGGAATGTAATTGCACCTAGACTCCGAGAAAACCGATTGATCTATAGGTTTTATCTGGATGGGCTAAGACTGATCTTTTTCATTAGAATGAAAAGAGCAAAAGCTCGTTCTGATGAAGATTATTTTGGGCCAAAAATGTAACTTTTGGCTTAACAATCTTAAAATAGAAATTTTTTCTTTGTATTAACAAGTGCGAGCTGGTGCACGAGCTACTGCTAAGGCAGAGGAAACTCCTCCCTCCATGCAGTAAGTGTGATCCAGAGATGGATAATCAGAGATGGTTGGCTCCAGAACAGAAAAAGATCCGACCCGGCGTACTGTGATGGCAAAACCTGAGGTTTCCGGCAAGGAATGAAAGAGCTGCCCCACACGGAGCAAGGCCAAACAAAACTATAAGGACTGCACTTTGTTTAGGTAGGCCGCATAGCTGAATCTCGTAAAAACAGAAGGAGGGTTACGGCTAGCACGCACTAAATTTTTAATTTTGTGCTCTTTGTTTTTTGAGTTTTCTGTCACTCCATACTAAAACAAAGACTGCCATAACAGCGCCCAGCCCCGCCATTCCATACATTATACTTACTGGAAATCCTCCAGTTGAAGTTGTTGCATAACCTTCTGGAACTTTAGGACTGGAACCAAAGTATTCTGCCCCATCGACTGTAGTTTCGGTAACAAATCCATCTATTGAAATAGTTGCAGAGTTTGATGATTCTACTGTTCTAATTACATATTTTTTATCGGTTGTAAACTCGGCTGATTTTTCTTTTTCACCCTGCATTCCTTCTCTTAAACTACTTTCACCCATGGTGAAACTTGTAATTACTAATTTTTCTTTATATCCCCACTTGGCTGTTTCTGAAATTGTTCCAGAGGGATCAAAGAGATGGTGCCAGTTGGAAAGTGGTTGTTCCAATATTCCACTTGAATCAATCAAACTGTCGCTCAAAAGGGCTTCACCTTCAGTGCCCTGTATTTTTTCATATACATCAGGGGTTTCTTTCTTTAAGAAACCTGCCAATGTATTAACATCAACTTCTCCATTCTCTTTGTCTGTTATCATTACTGGTCCCTTTACTGTTAATCCTCTCCAGTGAGAATCTATAAGAGCTGGATTTGTACCATCAGATTCACGTAAAATATAATTTGTTATTGTAGGAATAACAGTAACTTTGTAATCAATCGCAGCTTGTCCACCCTGGCCTTGAAGGTGAGCTCTGTATGTTAACTTTAAATCCTTAACAAAAACGGTGCTGTCTATGCTTCGTAAATTAGAATTCATTTTGTCAATGAGTTCAGAAACACCAGCAGTGCTGTTGTCTGCCTCAATGTTTACCAAGATGTCCTTACCATTTAATAATTTTGAAATTTCGCCGCCGTCAGAATATTCTATAAAAATGGTTTTTAAGAATTTGAATGTTGGTTGTGCCTCGGTTAGGTGAGTGCTTAGTCTAGTATCAAGCTGTGCCCCCCAACTAGGTGAAATACTACCAATAACTAAAAGGCCGATTAATCCCACTGAGAAAATCAGGTGCCTTGACACGGAAAATCTGCTTTTGCTGATAGTAATAAATCTTCTTCTTTTTCAAAATGGATTAATTTCATGATTTGGTATTATCTAGCAAAAGTAATTATTGTGCATTTGTCTTCATAAACAAATCTTGGAGATCTAAAAAATGATAACAATACTTGCTGGTGGAACCGGTTCTGTAAAACTAGTACGCGGAATGTCTTCACAAACAAGAGACATCAATGTAATATCAAATGTTGGTGACAATTACTGGCTTTATGGTCTGTACGTATGTCCTGATATAGACACAATTCTTTATGGACTTGCTGACTTGCTTGATACTGACAAAGGCTGGGGGATCAAAAAAGATACCTTTGGATTTTTACGTCAGATGGAAATACTTGGCGAAGAAACTTGGTTTAAGATTGGAGACAGAGACGTTGCCACACACCTTTTGAGAACAAACATGCTAAAAAATGGTAAAAATCTAACCGATATCACAGCATGGATGTGTCAGAAATTTGCAATTGATACAAAGATTATTCCTGTAACAGACAACAATGTTGAAACAAGAATTGTTACAAACAAAGGCGAACTTCACCTACAAGAATACTGGGTAAAATATAGAGGTCAAGATAATGTAGAGGGAATAAAATATCTTGGTGCTGACAAGGCACGTGCAAATCCTGCTGCGGTTAACGCAATCCATGATGCAAAGTTAGTTGTAATTGCTCCAGGTAATCCACTTACTAGCATAGGTCCTATTCTTTCGATAAAGGGAATTAAAAAAGAACTTTCAAAATCAAAAAAGAAAGTTGTTATTGTAAGTCCACTTGTTGGTAACAAAGCAGTCAGTGGTCCTGCCGTAAAATACATGGAGGCTGCAGGAATGGAGGTTTCTGCATATGGACTTGCCAAGATGTATTCCGAAGTTGCATCACATATGGTGATAGATTCGTCAGATCGATTACTTACAAGAAAGATCGAAAACCTCGACATGCATGTTTATGAAACTAAAATAAAAATGAAAGACAAAATCGAGGAAGATGCACTTGCATCATTTATTCTAAAACAAGTGCATGTCTAAATTTAGAACAGCAGCCATAGTTCCCGTAAAAACTTTTTCAAAAGCAAAAAAGCGACTTAACCTATTACCTGAAAAAACAGAAAGAATCTGCAAGTTGATGCTTGAAGAGGTTCTAGGTACAATATCAAAGTCTGATCTAATAGAAAAAACTGCACTTGTAACTAAAGATGAGACTGCGTTTGCAATAGGGAAAAGATTTGGGTGCATAGAAATCATTGATGAAAAAGAACTGGGGGTAAATAATGCTGTAGGACTAGCAGATGAGTATTTTCTAAACAATGGCTTTGATGCAACCATTGTTTTCCCTCAGGATATACCCTTAATGCAACCAGATGACATCCGGACTCTGTTTAATTTTCAAAGCTCTCAAAAATGTGCACTTGTTGTTCCTTCAAGAAAATTTGATGGTACAAATGCATTGTTTCGTACCCCTGTAAACTTAATGAAAACTCACTATGATGAGGACAGCTACAAAATTCATCTTAGTACAGCAGAAGAAATCTCAGCTTCAACAGCGCTTGTTTTAATACGGAGAATAATGCTTGATGTGGATGAGTTGTCTGATCTTCAATTTATTTCAAAATTTCTTGACAAGTCAAATTCTAGAATATTTCAAGATTTATAAGTTATACCAGTGCAGCGTGTTCTTTTTTTGATTTAAAATAATTTAAGACGAAAATAATTATGGCTAATATGCCTGAGATCAAAAATAAAACTTCAAGCATGTTAAGAAATGGGTTTGATGCTTCGCTTGAGGTTTGATTTGTACCAGACATGAAAAAAATATAAGAAAATATTACATAATTTGTGGCCCAATGAATTAGAACCGCTGGAGCTAAACCATGTCTGACATACACCCAGCCAATTATGATACCACTTATTGCAGCCTGGGCAAACTTACCCGTGCTCCATGGAGAACCAGAAATTATATGAGCTGCTCCAAAAAATATTCCAACTACTATGATTATACCTAATACTTTTTTGTAATTTCTAATTTCTAGATTCTGTGAAGGATGCCACAATGATCTAAAGAAATTTCCAAATGACATATCTGTGGAAAACATGGCAAAAAGTGGTAAACCAATAAGAAACATCCTAAATCCTATTTCCTCAGTTAATGGAGACATTGTTATACGAAAGAACTGAATTAGCTTGTTTTGGATTTCAGGTGGTTCTGTAACGATTCCAAAGCTTTGTTGTACAGAATCAATAGCAACAGACATCACAATTAAGATTGAAAACCACGTTAACATGCCAAGAAGATAATTATTTCTAATATTATGCCACCCTTCAGTCATGAGAGAAGAAAGGGCTTTAGAAAAATTAGTTTTAGGACCCAAAAGAGAAACTGCAAATAAAACTAGATACACACACCACACTGTGATGAATCCATCGCCAAGCTCAAATTGAATGGGAATCTTTAGACCTATGCCAGCGATAAAAATATCAATGCCATTAATAGGAAAATCAAAATTTATTTCCTTACCAATGTCTGAGTTAAAAACTACATATGCACCTACAGGGAAGGAAACTATCATCAATCCAAAAATTACTGATGTTAGTGCAGAATATGGTGTAGAAAGAGCCTTGAACAGTTTATCGCTTTGCAAATCAACTAATGTACTTCAATACTAGATTCAGGAAATCCTAACTTTACCAGAGTTCCCTTGATTGTGTCCCTGTGATCTCCTTGTAGAAGGATGTACCCATCTTTTACTGTACCACCACACGCATACTTTGCCTTTAACTCCCTTACTACTTTACCAAGATCATTCATCTTTGGATTTACTCCTTCGATCATGGTACCTTTCTTTTTGAATCGTCTTTCTTCTAAACGAACAACAATCTGGGTAGCATCTTTTTCAAGTTCACCACAGGCGCATAAATCATTAGGAAGTCCGCATGTATTGCAGATAACCGCCATTCAAGATAAAAAACTGCTTTCCCACTATTAAGCCTTGTCCGTATCTATCTTTTTTACTTGGACTTGTAAACAAGATTTGTGTCAAAAGATCTTACAAAAAAAGCTGTGGAGATGCTCCTAAAAGGTGCGACACTGATAAGCGATCCCTGTCCTTACTGTAAAGGTGTTCGTGTAATGAAAGATGGTCACGCACTTTGTGTTAATTGTGGTAGGGAGGCAAAAGAGGAAAACATTCCTGTACTTGAAGAAAAAATTGAACAAAATCCAACGCTTGCAAAATTTGAACAAAAACTAAAGGCACTCTCTGAGGAACTTGAACATGAAAAAGATCACCAAAAACAGCAACAGATCATGAAATCAATAACAGATCTTATAGGAATAATAGAGAAACTCAGACAATAACGCATAAAGTATTTATGTAAAAATCCTTTCTTTAAAGACAGCCATGAGTAGCAAAAAATCTGCACCTCTGCCTGCGTCCAGCGCCGGTCTCTTAAGGTTCTTTGAGGATGAAACCAAGGGATACCGAGTAAGACCTGAGATAGTAGTATCTATTCCTGCTGGATTGATTGTGATCTCCTGGATCTTAAAATTATTCCCCCTGCCTTGGTTTTAATGACCGGGTTTTGATTCATAATGACCGAAAACGCCGAAAATGTATCTCGAATTCATAAGAGATATTCGTTGACTCTCCTTACTCCTTCTTCTCCATACCTTTCGCTTTTTGTCTCTGTTGTTGTTGCATCTATACTTGTATTACTTGCAGAGCTTGCTTATTTTGAAAACTATGACAAGTTTTTCATACATATGTTTGTAGCAATAAGTGCATTACTTGTCACGCAAATTATTGATGCACGCCTTTTGCATACGGAAAAATCCAAAGTTAGACACATCTCAGGATTTGGAAGTCTGTTATGGCTCGTAACAGCATTAGGAGGATTAATTTCTGTACCAGTATTTTCTAAACCAGAACTCTTGCCAATTTATTTGACTGAAGGGATGTTTTTGTTTGCAGGTTTTAGAATAGGAATTTTTACTTCAGTTATTGGTGCAAAAGTAAAACTAGCTTGGGCAATATGCTTGCTACAACCACTTGCAATGTTTTTGGCAATTATCCCATCCAAATTTTGGATTCCAATGCTTACTGACTTGCAAGCAATTGGATACGGAATTGTCTTTTTAGTAATAGGAACAATTTGGACCATTATAACCGACAGAGCTGGCGGCCCTAATGTTCCACGCACACATAAAATATTACAGGCATATGTTGCTGCATGGACACGAAACGATCCTTCTAAGATGGAACGGTTGATAGAAGAACGCTCTCAACCATCCAAAGTGTCAACATTTCAAATTAGGTTCAAGACAAAAGACAATGAGTTTCGAATAGTTTTACCAGATATTCACCCCGGACCATTTCATCCAATAGGCGGAAGTAATATTCCATACCAGATATACAAAAATCTAAACTCATCTGCAATGGTAATGCACGGCATTTCTGATCACTCGCTAAATCTTCCTTCAAAATCCCAAGTAGATGCATACTTGGCTAGCTTTGCAAAAAGCTCTGTCTTAGATCAAGGAAATAAATGCACAAAACCTGTTTCCGTGCAGGTAAACAAAGCAAGAACAGTTGGTATGTTGTTTGACAAGACGGCTGTTCTCATTTTGTCGCTTTCTCCACATGGAATGGAGGATATTCCACTTTATGTAAAAAATGAACTAGATCAATATGCAACGAATCGTGGATTTGATAAACTCTTAATTATTGATAGTCATAACGCAATGGGCGAAGAGATCTCACCAAACGATGCAGATGATCTTTTCAAAGCAGCGAAATCAAACCTTGATACTCTGATAACAAAAGAAAGATTACCACTAGAGATAGGATATGCAAACTTGGAAAATCAAAAAATTCTTGCAGATGACCTTGGTCCTGGTGGAATTGGAATCTTATGTATGAAAATAGGCGATGAAAAATTCTTTCTTGGGTGGTCAGACTCTAATAACATGCAAAACGGTTTTCGTGAAGAAATTGTAAACTCTCTTGCAAAAAATGGGTACACCTTGATTGAAATGTGTACATCTGACACTCATTATAAAACAAAAGAGGCTAGAAACAAACATGGCTACTTTACATTTGGAAGTCTCTCTACGTCTCAAGAGGCATCTTCTTGGTATCTAGATCTGGCTAAAAAAGCAGAACAGAACATTTCTGAGACTTCATTTGAAGCACTCCAACATGAAACAGATGTCAAAATCATGGGAACCACTCTTCTTGAGGATTATTCAAAATCGCTTGACCGTACCATGAGAATCACACAGGCTTTTTTGATAGGAACTACTGTCTTTTTTTTCCTAACTATGTTCTAGTGTGTTAAGATCATCTAGATTTCCATAAAACTCTTCACAAAAAGAACTAAGCTGAAAAATTGGGATGATTGGAACTTTGTCTATGAACCGTACCTTTTCTTGATATAAAGTGACAATTGCAGGAATTGCTGCCTTAACATTTTCAGTTTTAAGAAAACGCTTTGTTCTTTCTATCTGCATTTTTACTGCCTTTTCTAAAGATGACTGGCTGGCTCTTTTCCAGTGCTTACAATCAATTAGCATTGCAACATCGGATTTAACACCTATGACATCTATTTGCATTCTTGGTTTTGTTAAAATTAGATTTCTTGTTGTTTCAAACTCGCTAGCATCTAAAATTTCTGCAGCAAGTGATTCAAAATCTTTCCAGTCAAGTGATCTTGACACTTCATCAACAGCTGCTCCCATACGTATTGCTAAAAGACACGTCTTTAGTTTGTCATTTTCATCAAAGAATACTTGGTGATCCTCATATTCTCCTATCCCATTTTGTAAGAAATTATCAAGCACCATCTTTGCAGTATCTTCATCAGTTCTTGTAACCATTGAAAAGTCCTTGACTGACATGCCTCCAGGAATTATTCCGTTAATTCCCCTGACTAGAGTTTGGAGATTCAATAAACCTGATTTTCTTATTCTATTATATACATTTTAAGAATAAATGGTAAAAAATGGTAAAAATTGGGCAAGATAATTTTTTTCACGTATTTAAGACCTTTGTAACGCGATAATCCAAGTCAATGTCAATGATTATTCCTGTACACACCAAAGAAGATTAAAAACAGTTTGAATCAGTCAAATTATGAAACTGGTTTTATTGGCAATGCTGTCTATCTTTGTTTTTGGTTCACTTGTTGCTTTTGCTGACAAGGGAACCTTTGTTGATAAAGTACAGTTCATCCAATATACTGATGAAAACACAGCCCTGGAGGAAGTGAGAAATGGAAACTTGGACATTTATTATTCTAGAGTTTCTTCAGATGTAATTGAGGACAGCAAGTCAAGAGAAGGGCTAAATGTCTTTCAATCAACAGGTGGATCTTATAGCATTCTTGTAAATCCTGCACCATCAGATAAGTTCAATCCATTTTCATTACGTGATGTAAGATTTGCACTTAATTACTTAATAGACCGCCAATTAATTGTAAACGAACTTCTTGGGGGATATGGCACTACGATGATATCTGCATATACTCCATTTGATCCTGACTATCTTCTGGTCTTAGAACAACTTGAATCGTTTAACTTTAGATACAATCCTAAACTTGCAGAAGAAATGATCTCAAATTCTCTTACCACAGCTGGAGCTGAAAAAATCGATAACAAGTGGTTTTATGATTCAAAACCAATTGAGATTATAATTTTTATCAGAAGCGATGACCCAGTACGAAAATCTATTGGAGAAATCCTTTCATCACAGCTAGAAAAATTTGGATTTACCGTGAAAAAGGATTTTGGGGATTTGAATAAGGCTTTTTCTATAGTTTATGGGAGCGATCCTAAAGACCAAAAATGGAATATTTACACTGAAGGATACGCAGGAAGATCCACATTCGTAAAATATGACACACTAGTTACTGCACAGATGTATTCTCCATGGTATTGTAATATGCCAGGATTTTGTAATCCTGCATATTGGAATTACAAAAATGATACCATTGATTCTTTATCTATGAATGTATTCAATGGCAATTTTACTTCTGCACAAGAACGTGCTGATATTTTGAAACAAGCAACAAACATTGGAGTAGAAGAATCTGTTAGAATATTTCTTGCAAGCAAAATTGATCAATATGTTTCAAATGTCAAAGTTAAAGGAATAGTAAATGATTTTGGAGCTGGGGTGCCAAGTAGGTTTACACCAATCAACGTACAAAGTGAATCGAATTTGGTAACAATTGGAGTAAAACAGATCTACCAAGGGGCATGGAATCCCATAGGTGGATTCACCGATTTTTACAGCACAGCTATTTGGAATGCTGTTTCTGATCCTGGAATATTCAAACATCCGTACACTGGAGATGATATGCCAATTAGAACACAATGGCATGTAGAGACAGCAGGACCGACTGGAAAACTTGCAGTTCCTGAGGATGCAATAAAGTGGAATTCAACTCAACAAAGTTGGATAAAGGTAGGAAAAGGAAATCAAGCCACAAGTAAGGTAACATTTGATCTAAAGTTTAGTAACTGGCACAATGGACAACCGATGGACATGAATGATATCATGTATTCGATCTATTTTTTATATGAATGGATTTGTGAGACAGATGAAGACAAGACCTGCGATTCTGACTATTCACCTAAAGCCTACCAAGCCGCGCAAACACTTGTTGGAGTAAGGGTGATTGACAGTGACACCATAGAAGTATATCAGAATTATTGGCACTTTGATGACGCAGAGATTGCAGCTTCCGCAGATGTGTGGACCAATATGCCTTGGGAATTGATGTCAGCAATGGAAAAATCTGTAACTGATGGCAAAGCTTCATTTTCAAGATCAAATGCTATTGGCAATAACATAGAATGGCTTTCGTTGCTCTTGCCTAATGATGCAAACATGATAAAATCAAATCTTGAAGAGTACAAACAATCAAACTTTGTTCCACCTGCACTTGCAACTTTTGAATCTGATCCTTCATATTATAATTCAAGATATGATTCAACAATAGAATGGATCACACAAAAAAATCACGCGATAATAAGTAATGGGCCATTTTATCTTGAGAGTTATTCGCCAGAAGCAAGAACAATAACAATTGCGGCCTTTGATGATCCAACATACCCATTTGAAGCAGGTCACTGGAAAGATTTTGAAAATGTCAAACTTTCTAAAATAAATCATGTTGATACGCCAGATGTTGTGTCAATAGGAAAAGAGTTAACAATTCCTGTATTTGTTAATGACGAGTCTACCATTTACTATTATTTCATAAACGCCGACAACAAAGTTGTTGCATCGGGTACGAAAAAGTCTGAGAACAACAAAATCGATATTACATTATCAAAAGCTCAAACTTCACTATTTAGTGTAGGTGCAAACGACTTGGAGATATTTTCAGTATCTGATTCTGCGTTACGACCAGACATTTTGAGAACTAGCTTTTTGGGAATAACAGGAGAATATACAGCCACACCTGAAATATTGAATACCGATTCGGGAGTCTTTCCTGTAGAACAAGACTATGTTATACCAGTAATTGTAATTGTTGCAGTGATAATAGGAGTGTTGATTGTACTAAGAAAATGGAAACGAAATTAGATATGTTATTAACTTTAGGGAGTAAATCGTAAAATGAGCTTCAAACGATATCTGCTGACTCGAGCAGTAACGATGTTTGGTGTTCTCATGGCTACGCTGCTAGTTACAATAGCACTTGTTGGTTCTAACATGGATAGTATACTAAAGCAAAGCGTTGCCATTGAATGTAGAGAAAGTGTCACTAACAACCCAGACATCGTAAAAGGTTTGAGCCCAGAGGATGTCGAAATATTCATTCAAAACTGCATCAAAACAAGGACAATCGCGTTAGGTCTTGACAATCCGTGGTATTATCCACCCAAACTAGGTTTAACAATGTGGAAGATTTTAACCCTTGATTTTGGTCATGCAACATTTCTTACAAGCGATTCTGGTTCGTCTAATGTTAAAGATATCTTACTTGAAAAACTTCCAAGAACGATTTTGCTTTTTACTACTGCTACCATAATCATTTCTTTGATTGGGATATTTCTTGGTGCACTTTCAGCCAGTAAAGTAAATTCAAAACTTGATAGGCTGACTTCTACTTTTGCTGTTGTAAGTAGTAGCTTTCCTGTCTGGTGGTTTGGAATGCTGATGATCTTTGTTTTTGCATTTACGTATCAGATATTCCCTGCAAGAGCAACGCCACTAATTCCTGCCACCGACCCAGGTTATATTGGAGCACTGTTGTATTCCATGACACTTCCTGTTATCACGTTAATATTGATTGGATTTGGTTCATGGGCTTATCTTGTGCGAAACTTTATGATTGGAGTCTTACAAGAAGATTTTGTAACTGCAAAAAGAGCTATTGGCATTCCAGAAAAAAAGATACTTTACAGACATGCGCTAAAAAATGCAGCACCACCAATTGTGACTGTTCTTGCACTGAGTCTTTCAGGCTCGCTTGGTGGTGCAATAATTACAGAAGCGGTATTTGATTGGCCTGGCATGGGTCGACTCTATTATGAAGCAATCAGTGTTTTGGACCTTCCTGTGATAATAGGCGCAACATACGTGCTAACCGCATTTTTCCTTGGAAGCATATTTTTGGCTGATATACTATATGGCTACTTTGATCCAAGGGTGAGGACAGGATGAGAACAAAGGAACTCTTGCGCGAATTTTCAAAAAGCAAGATTGGACTTGCAGGAATAGGTATACTTGTGATGCTTTTTGCCTTGTCAGTAATTGCTGTCACAACCATCCCTGCTGAGACATTTAAAGAATGGAATAATCCCTCAAGTTGGATAACTTTTCCAAAATCATCAATGCCTGCCTGGGTAAACTATCTTAGCCTAGAAAAAATCCCGGAACACAAGATTCTCAAAAATCCACAGACCTTATCACAAACAACTGGAGAAATTTCAACTTTCTCACAAACCTTTGCAATTGATTATCATTATGATGGATTCCCAAGTGATTTTATCTATGAATATTCCGCAAAATATTCTGGTGCTCCTTTATTACAAATATCGGTAACTCGTCCTGATGGGCTCAAAATAGATCTAATGTCGAGATCTCTTCCGCAATCAGATGGTTCTATTTATTCTGAACAAATTTTTTCAACTGATGATTCTGTGAAAAAAAGTCTTCGAAAAAACACAAACAATTTTGCATTTCCCATTGACTTGCTGTCTGCAGAAGATGTAGTTTTTTCTGAAACTGATCAGAACAAAATTTTGAAAGGCAAGTATGTTTTCCAAATGAAATTCTATAATGTTGATTCTATGGTAGATATTATGGATTCAAAACTGATCCTTGGTGGCAAAGTTTATGGGATTATGGGTACTGATGACTTAAGACGGGATCTTGCTGTTGGATTACTTTGGGGAACTCCACTTGCACTGTTTATTGGAATTGCAGTAGCAGTAGGTTCTGTTCTTATCGGACCAATCTATGGAGTATTTGCTGGTTACAAGGGCAAAAAAACAGATGAATCTCTCATGCGCTTTAATGATGTAATTTACGCACTACCTGCACTTCCTTTATTGATAATTTTAGCCGTAACCATAGGAAACAGCATATTTTTGATAGTTGGATTCTTGATTATATTTGGATGGGTTGGCATTGCAAAGGTCTCCAGAAGTATGGCGATTCAGATCAAAACTTTGCAGTACATTGAGGCTGCAAAACTCATGGGTCAAAAAGATATCAAAATAATATTCAAACACATTTTGCCTCAGCTTTTACCATACACCTTTGCAAGCATTGCAATCTCTGTACCTGCAGCAATAACTACTGAAGCAGGACTAAGCTTTTTGGGACTAGGAGATCCTACTTTTCCTACATGGGGACAGATCCTTCATGACGCAAACTCTTTTGGAGCTGCCGCTCGTGGTCTTTGGTGGTGGATCCTGCCTCCTGGAATAATGATTGCAATTACTGGTCTTGCGTTTGTATTTATTGGAAACGCAATGGATATAATAGCAAATCCTAGACTAAAACGTTAGGGCTTGAACTGACGAATTAATTTTATCACATCATCATTTAGTCTCAAAGTATATGCCGCTGCATTAGGATCAGTTTCCTGTGATAATATTTCAGCAAACTCTGTCTTGTCCCTTCCCCTTTCATACATGCCACCAGATTCTTTTATACAAAGAGGAAACTTTTGCATCTTTAGGCCACTTGCAGAAAGATAACTTATGAATTTTTTGTAGTTTTGTGGAGAAAACCACTCTATTTCATTTTCACTGCACGCCATTATCCAAGTATCTATGGTATTTTGAAATAATGCTTTTTTCCTTAGTTCTTCAAGAGTCATGCTGATTTAATTATCTTTTAGAAATCGGCTCTTTTCATCTTGGAGCCGCATCGTGGGCAAGCGCCACCCTTGTACTTGTTGTTGCATGTAAGACAGATATACTTTACACTTTGACTTTGACCAAAAAATCCCCCGCCTTCTCCAAATCCTCCCATTCTTCGCAGAGCGCGTCTCCTAATGATGAGTGGAAATAATATGAAAAGTGCAAGTGATGCCATCAATCCCCACGGAAATCCTAACATATACTGTAACCCAATGCTGATAGCAAGTGAACCGAAAAGGAAAATTAGATATGTCTTGTATTGTCTATCCAAACACTTCACTTTGTTTCAAAAAGCTTATAAGTTTTTGTCAGAATTTCTGCTAACTGATTGTTATTGGAAGACTATTGCCGTCTCTGTCATACGCAAAAACATCCTCATTCTCGTATGGTGATTTGACAATCATTGATACAAACCCAAAGAAATTGTGCAGATCTGTAACAGATGGTTGTGCCGACCCACTTGGATGTGAATGAACAGTTCCTACATAGCTTGGATCAAAAGGTAAAAAGGAATGAGGAAATCCTGCAAATGTTGGTCCATGATGTGAAAATGGAGGGATCACAAGACCATTCACTAAGACATTTCCTTTGTTTGATTTTCCACGAAGAATCAAAATTCCCTCATATGGATGGTTCATCTTGCAATAGGTCAAGATTCCATCACGTGTCTCTTTTGTGACAGTAATGGTCCTCTGCATTCGTGGTTTCTTAAAAATCATAACAAAAGATTGTCTTTCAAGCTAATTAATCTTAAATCACGTTATAGTAAATTTTGTTCCTAAAATTTCACCTAATTTGGATTCAATGTTTTTCACACTCTGTGGCATGACCTTTGCTGATTCGTTTATTTTATTTTCAAGACTGGTAATTTCGGATTCGCACTCTGTTTTGTGTTCCTTCATTCTTGTCAAATTTCTTTCTTTTTCTTCTAGGTCTTTGCTATTGAATAGAAGCTTTTGTTCTAGAGAATTTCTTTTATTTAATAAATCATTTTTTAGCTTCAAGAATTCATCTAATCTGACAATTGTCTCTTCAATTTGTTCAACTGATTTGTCAGTATCCTTGACAGAGATGTTGCCTGCAACGACTGACTTGATTACCGCTTGTAATACTTCAATTACTGCCTCCTTGGTTTCATTAGTAATGGAATCAAATGGATTTTCAATCATTTTCTCCATGACCATTTTTAACGGCTTTTCAAGTGAAGAAACATAGCTATATTTGCCAAGAGGTCTTGAAATTTTTGAAAACTGAAAATCTACCTCATGTTTTATCCTGTCTTTTTCTGGTTCGGATGATTCCAGGTCTTTTTTAACATTAAGAAATTCAATATAGCTATTACTTGATTTTAGATTCTTGATATCATCTTCCAAACTTTGAATTGTTTTAATGATGTTTTGAATCTCTACTTTTGTTTTTGCTATGGTATTGTTTTTCACTTCGATGTCTTTTTTTGACTCGGTAATCTTTGTTGACCACTCTAAAATATTTAAAATATTCTCATCAAGTTTATCGTAATCATCAAGAAGTTTCTGCAGTTGTACTTTGGTTTTGGTAATATCGGCTAGAGTTTCTTTAAGTTTGTCTGCATATTTTCTTGCAAAAACATGCATTACTCTTGAATTTGGACCTAGTATGTCACCAACTCTTTTAAGCAGTTGAGCAATCTCAGAATTCAGATTTACAACGTCTTGATATTTTTTTATCCCCTCTGATTTTATAGCAGTCTCTTTTCTTACTCCAGAAATTACAGCATTCTTGCCTCTCTCAATTATTACTTGCAAATGTTTGTCGACATTTTGCGATCCAAGATCATCTGATTCAAACTGTGAAATTAGTTGTACTATCTCTTTTCTTTTGATTTCTATCCGATCCTTAATTGGTCTTGATTTCTCAACGATTTGGTTACTTAGTTGGTTCTTTTTTTCTTGTAAAATTCCTTCTAATTTATCTAAAGAAATTTGTTCTACTAATTTGGTGGACTCTTTAGAATCTGTAGATCTTTTCTTACCCCATCCAAAAACCATTTGATTTTTACCTACTAGAATAATATCGTTACAACATTAAATATTACACGCTGCAAATTACGCTGTGAGCGATACTCGCTTTGTAATGCTAGGAATAGTACTTGTATTCGCTGGCTTTCTTGTCCTGGGGATACTTGGAAGGCCATTTCTAGAATTTACAGTTCAGGTAAACGAGTTTGGTAACTGTATTGACTATACAGGATCAAGCACTGTTTCATCTTCTTGTGATATTACAATGCAAGACAAGATAGTTTTT
>JBGOUS010000037.1:0-7666 GCA_041477675.1 Nitrosopumilaceae archaeon | reverse complement strand
TCTATTTTATTTACGATATCAGTTCTTTCTGCTTCAATTTTTGATAATGAAAGTTTTGTATCGTTAAGTGTGTTTGTAAGATTTTTTATTTTATCATCTACTTTAATTCTGTTTGTTGCAGCTTGTGATTGCTGTTTTAAAACTTGATGAGTTTCTGAGTCAACAGAATCAAGTTCTGCATTGGTAGATTTTTTTGTTTCATCAATTGATCTTATAGATTCCTTTAGTTGCACAATTTGTGATTCTAAAAGAGAACGTTTTTCATGTAATGATATTAGTTCAGTTTCTATATCTGGTAATCTAGTATCTATTTGACCAAGTCTTCTTGTGTTTGTAGCTATCTTGCTGTTTGCATGTTCGGAAGACTGCATTGCAGTAGTAAGCTCTGAATCAATTGCAGCTTTTGCAACATTGTATGCATTAACTTCTTCCATGAACTTTTGCTTTTCTTCTTCAAACTTATTGATTTCGTCTTTTATCTGATTGCGTTGTTCATCAAGTTTCTTTGATTCAGAAAGAATGGCGTTTAGGTTTCTCTCCTTTGATATTTTTTGGGATTCTATCTCGCGTAACTTGTTTGATGCCTGGATAGCGTGGAATCTACCAAGTTCACGATCTAATAACACGTATCTTAGCTGGAAGTTTCTTTCTGCTTCTAGCTCATCTATACGCTTTTTTATCTCATCCATCCTAGCAAGTGCAATTTCAAGTCGTCTGTCTGCCTCATCAAGTTGTTTTAAGGATTCGATCTTTTTCTCGTCAAAGTAGGCCAATCCAATAATATCCTCAATTATTCTTCTGCGTTCTTCGGAGTTAAATTCAGAAATCCTTGTAATTGTACCCTGTTGAACTATGTTGAGCTTGTGTATACCAGCATTAGCAACCTCAAGAAGGTCAAGTATGTGGTTTCGTTGCATCTTTTTTTGATTCAAATAATAGATGTTTTCTCCAGCTTCATCCATTTCTCTTGTTATTGTAACTGTGTTTGAATCAACAGGAATCTTCCTGTCAGTGTTGTCAAAATGGCAGCTAACCCGTGCTATCTTTGTTCCCTGATGCTTGTTTTCAACGTCATGAAGTAAAGATCGTAATTTATCAACCCTCATTATTTTTGGCGAGTTTTCACCAAGTGCAAAGGTGATTGCATCAAGTATGTTACTCTTGCCTGATCCGTTTGGCCCAGAGATAGCCACAAGGCCTGGTTCAAGGTTTACTGTGGTGTTCTTGTACCCAAATGATTTGAAGCCAAAGATCTCTACCTTTTTAATATGAACCAATGATCTCGATTCCCTCAGATGTGAAATAACAGAATATTGACAAGTTTCGTTGACTAGGCTAACAATTATTGCAATGTGGCTTTAGATTCACACAACGAATTTTTGTACATATTTTACTTGCCTGTTTTTACCTATCTCGCTTTCCTTCGACAAACTCCAGAAACGCTTTTTTTGCCTCAGTGTACGGCATTTGTATAGGAGGATGTTTGAAGCAGTATGATGAGATACTAGTCATAGGACCTGAGAGTTTTCTGTCAAGGGCAATCTTAAGACCCCTAATTGCGTCAATCATTATTCCAGCACTATTGTAGGCATCAATCACTTTGAGTTTGAGATCAATTTTTACTGGAATCTTACCAAAGTATTTTCCTTCTATGTTGATGTAGCAAATTTTTTCATTATCTATAAAATCAACATAGTCACTTGGACCAATTCTCATTGGAATGTCATAGTCAGCCATTGCCTTTACTGCACTTGTCTTGCTAATTCTCTTGTCTTCCAGTCTTTCTTCATCAAGCATGTTGTAAAAATCCATGTCTCCACCAATGTTGAGCTGATAAGTACCATCAACCAAAACCCCCCTATCTACGAAAAGTTTTACTAGAGTTTTGTGAACTACTGTAGCACCAAGTTGACTCATTACGTCATCTCCTGCCAATGGAAGTTTTTTGTCTGCAAATGTTTGTTGCCACTTTGATTCTGACGCAATAAACACTGGAATGGCATTTAGAAAACCAATTCCTGCTTCAAGAGCTTGTGTAGCATAATTTCTTACTGCGTTTGTACTTCCAACAGGAAGATAGTTTACAAGCATTTCTGCACCAGTGTCTATTAGAATCTTTTTTACATTAACATCTTGCTCTTTTGATGGAGTTACAATCTGACTTAGGTGTCTTCCTAGGCCATCAAGAGTAGGACCTTTCTGCACGGTAACTCCAATCTTTGGAACTTCAGCAATGGTTACAGTATTGTTTGGCCTTGCGTAAATGGCCTCAGAGACATCTTTTCCAACTTTAGTATCTGCCACATCAAAAGCAGCAACTACCTCAATGTCGCCAGGTTCATAACCAGCAATATTGTAGGCTGTCAAACCCACATTATCATTAGGATTTTTTGAATAATAGTGAGATCCTTGTATTAGAGCAGAAGCGCAGTTTCCTACACCTGCAATTGCTATTCGAATCTTTTTGCCCAACTTATCTCGATATTTACGCAAATTATTCCATCATATTAATTACTTGTTATCCCGCCAAATCTTTGATGCAGAGGATTTTATAACCCGATCTTAATTCAGGTTTTGTGATAAAACCAGGCAGACCAGTAAAAGACATTTCAATAAAAAAAGGAGATAACATGCAAAATATCTTTGACGAAATGTCACAGTCTGGAGGATTTGAATCAAGAAATCTTGTTGAAGGATTAGATATCTGGCATGCAATGATTGAAGATAAAAAATGTCTAAAGTTTTTGTCCTTTGTTGGTGCAGTTACATCAACTGGACTCAGAGGAATAATAAAGGACATTATAAAAAACAAAATGTTTGATGTCGTGATTACTACTTGTGGTGCGTTAGATCATGACATTGCGAGGTATTTTTCAAATTATTTAGAAGGTTCATTTACACTTGATGACAGCGAGCTAGCAGATCAACACATGCATAGACTAGGAAATGTTCTCGTACCGATGGAAAGCTACGGTCCCCTGATTGAAGAAAAGATGCAAGTATTTCTTGAAAAAATCTATAAAAGTGGAAAAAAGGAAATGTCAACAGCTGAAATCACAAAGATGATTGGTGAAAATCTAGGGGAGGGATCATTTCTTTATTGGGCCTCCAAAAACAATATACCAGTAATAGTTCCAGGAATAATGGATGGGGCAGTAGGCAGTCAAATCTGGCTTTTTACGCAAAAACACAATGATTTCAAACTCAACGTTGCATCTGATGGTGATCTTCTCTCAGGATTGATATTCAAGGCAAAAAAATCTGGCGCACTCATGATCGGAGGCGGCATATCAAAGCATCACACTTTGTGGTGGAATCAATATCGAGATGGGCTAGATTATGCAGTGTATATCACAACAGCACAAGAGTTTGATGGAAGCCTTAGTGGTGCGCTGATAAGAGAAGCGATCTCATGGGGCAAAGTCACCCAGAAAGCAAGGCAGACAACAATACATGCAGAAGCCACAACCATACTCCCATTCCTTTATTCTGCGTTGCTTTCAAGACTCAAATAGTGTAGACTTTTTTTTCGTAAATCTGTTCAAAGCCCAAATTGGAATAAAATTTTAGTAAATTATCACGTGCATATGTTTCAAGCATTAAAAAATCTAAATTTTTGTCTTCTACCTGATTTAATGCATAATTGATTAATGATTTTGCCAAGCCTTTCTTTCTGTATTCAGGAACAGTCCCAAGGCAGTACAGTCCCAACATCGAATTTTTTTCATACAAAGCAACACATGAAGCATTATAATCTGAATCTACAAGGTATTCTACACCAGAAATGGAATTACATACAATGGAATTTACTTCTTCAGTCCAATCAAGACAATCATAAGATTTACAAAAAACTCCAGTCCACAAAAGCGAGTCTTTTCTTGTAATGTGATGAACTGGGCTGTGTTCCACTTCTGATGATATGTATTTTTTCATAATGTGGTGTGTATCATATAGTCTAAAGTTTTTTTTGTGTAATAATTCTTCAAGTTTTTGGTCGTCTAAAACATAAACAAATGGTTGTGTTTTGTTTTTTTCAAATAAAACAAGTGCCTCATCTATCATTTTTTCACTCAGACATGTAATGTTTGTTAATTTATCAAAAAAGATATCATTTGGAAGATTAGGGTTTGCAAAAAAAAGCCCACACTCTAGTTTTGTCATTTTACTCCATGTATTCGTAAAACCAAACTCATTTTCTTCTATCTTTGAGATCATAGTGAAAGACCAAGTACGCTAATGATTATAGTAAAATCCTCCTCACTGATACTGCCATCTTGTAATGCCAAATCACATATTTTTTCAAAGACTTCAAGCGCTTTTGGCGAATTTAGGTCATCATCAAGATTCTTGATAAAGTCTTCCATTAGACTAGAAACGTCAGGCGAGGTTGTGTCAGATTTTTTATTTTTAACATGATAAATTTTTTCTAAGAATTTCTTTTCGTCTAACAGATTTTCTTCTTTGTAATCAACATCATCTCTATAGTGAGTTGAAAATAAATAGAGCCGCACCAAGTTTTGACCGTATTTGTCCACTAGATCACGAGCCAAAACCATGTTTCCAAGAGATTTTGACATCTTTTCACCTTTTGATAAGACCAATCCTATGTACATCCACCGTTTTACTGGGTTTTCTGTTCCAGTCATCGCTTTGTATTGGGCTAGATGAGCATCATGGTGAGGGTATGCAAGTTCCTTTGCGCCTCCATGTATGTCATAATGTAGACCAAAGTTTTCAAAAGCTACAGTGGTATCTTGTATGTGCCACCACGGGACACCGTTTCCAAAATCGCCGTTCCATGAAAAACCAAAATCTTCAGAACAATTCCATAGCATAAAGTCTTCTGGATTTTTTTTATTTGGACCAATATCCAAACGATGTAATTTCAATTGTTCTCTTGACTGCTTTGAAATCTTGCCATAATCCATGATTGACTGGGTATCAAAATAGATATTGCCATTAGCAGAATAAGCGTGTTTATTTTTCATCAGATAAGAAATATGTTTTACAATATTTGGAACATAATCTGAAACATGAGCAAGTCTTGTGATGGTGTGTATGTTTAAAAGATTAAGATCTTTTATGAATTCATCAGAATAAAATCTAGTTAGAGTATAATAATCAGTTTTTTGGCCAAGGGCCTTGTTAAAGACATTTTGATTAATATCTGTCATATTAACAAGAACATCAGTTTTAAAATCTTGACTTTTTAAATATCTACACAAGAGATCATATGTCAGAAATATTCTAGCATGGCCAAGATGAGTATAATCGTATAATGTTGGTCCACAAATGAATATCTTAACATCTGGTTTATCAAAAGGCTCAAAGTCTTCTTTTTCTTCAGAAAAAGAATTGAACAGTTTGAGCATTTTTGGAGTTATCGTCCGCCTTGAGCTAGGATTGGAGACAGAGTCACAGTAGAACGAATCTTTGGAATTCTACGAATCTTGTGTGTGATGATGTTTTCCAAAGCCTCTCTTGTGTCACCTTGAAGTTTAACAAAGATGTCATAAACTCCATAGGTTCCCCGTACTTCTTTTACTTCAGGTATTTTCATAAACTCGTTGATTATGTCAACTTCTGAACCCAAGTCGCAGTTTATGAGTATGTATAATGTTTCCACAAGAAAGGTCTATTTTTACCAAATAAAATCATATCCATGTAATACGCGATCTAGATTAACTTTGGCTAGGTACTTGTACCATCCCAGTGTTCAAAAACAAAATTTAGTCAAATCTCAAGCGAAAGACTACCAAAGGTAAGAGTATGCTTCTCATCCTTGGCGTATTAGTTATTGTGACGACACCATCTCTGACGGACCATGTGGTCTTTTTGCTCGCATGGCAAATAGAAGTACACCAAAGGCGATGAAAACACCTGATACAATCATGTATGTCTGCATGGAGTCCATGATATTCATATGTCACGAAAGTATTTACGATGAGTTATGTCGGCACAAATTACGTAAACCTTACAGTTTAAGGAAAATTTTGTTTGTCAATGAATTAATTGGTCAAAAATGGTTTCAGCTAATCAATTTAGACTCATTTTTTCTAGTAGGTAACCAAGATTTCATTTACACATCCATGATTTAATAGGATGACGGCTGATAGAAAAAATGATGGTTTCTGACATAGTCATAAGAGAAATCAAACCAATCAATGTTGAAGGAGGTTATCTACTAGATGGTTTTCCCTATGCTGGACTTGCAAACGCTATTGCTACTGAATCGATGATAAACACTGTAAAGTTTGAAATAGCAGGCGTCATTGACTCTGATCTTTTTCCCCCTCTTACCATAATAAAAGATGGGGTTCCAAACTTTCCTGCAAGAATATTTGTAAATAACGATCTTAGAGTAGCAGTTTTTTCATCATATCTTACTCCACATGAATCGCTTCATAGAGAGGTTGCAAAAGCCATGCTAGAGTGGGCAAATAAACACAAGTGTGCCTATATTATTAGTAGTTCTGCAATAAGAAGTGATGAACCAGACTCTATCACAGGAGTAGGTAGCACTGATGACGCTAAAAAGAAGCTAAAAGATGCAGACATACCATTATTATCTCAGGGTACGATTCCTGGAATTCCTGGAATTTTGTTAAACGAGGGGGTATTATCAAACACAAATGTCATAGTACTTTTGTTTAATTCAAAAGAAAGTGGGCCCGATTTTAGGGCAGGTGCACAAGTTTGTATGGCAATGTCAAAGATCGTACCAGGAACATCATGTGATCTAAAATCACTTTTACAAGAAGCAGAAGTGGTGGAGCAGAATATGAAAAAAACAGAGGAAGATGCAGAACCAATTAGGGATGCAATGTACGGATGACATATCAAGAAAAAGAGATATCGAATAAACAGCTAGAAAAGTTTATTCAAGTTCTTGATCTAGACGAGGGAATTAGAATAGAAAATAAACATAACCTTATCTTCATAAATAAATCTGCCAAGAGGTATTGCATAAACACGTCTACAAAAGAAAAAGAGGAATTTGAATATCGTAACAGTGCTGAACAAGTTCTTAATTTTCTAAAAGATGTGACAGATAAAGACTTCAGAATTTTTTTGTATTAAACCTTATATCAAAACTTTATCTCTGAATTGAAATGGTGCAGCTTGTAGAATTTGCTGTTGCAGTAATAGTAATTTCTATCTCCGGAGTAATGTCACCAGGACCACTTTTTGCTGCAAACGTAGCATATGGTCTGAAAGGAGGCACCAAGACAGGATTAAAGATGGCATATGGTCACACAGTTGTGGAATTACCTCTTGTAATTTTACTAGGAATTGGTGCACTCTCACTTGAGGTAGTACCTCAGTTTAGGGAAATAATTTCGTTTTTTGGGGCAATCAGCCTTTTTGTATTTGCAGGAATCCAAATCAGATCAGTTCTAAAAAAACCAATTGCTGTTTTTGAACGAAAACACGGACCCTTTCTTGCAGGAATAATGCTTAGTGCACTAAATCCATTCTTTCTCATCTGGTGGTTTACCATTGGGTTTAAGCTAATTTCGGACGCTCTTGTTATTGCATCATTTGCAGGAATTGGAATCATGTTTGTTTTTCATATATGGATGGATTATGCCTGGCTTTGTACTGTGTCATTTCTTTCTTCAAAAGGAAAAAAAATTCTATCAAACAAGAACTACAGCATGTTTAT
>JBGOUS010000058.1:0-6057 GCA_041477675.1 Nitrosopumilaceae archaeon | reverse complement strand
TAACTCCACGTAAATTAGGTATTACAAAAAATGTAGAAAACACAGTTGAAACATATCTGAAAGGCATAAAATCCAAAGTTAATACACCAAAAATAAGGTCAAGAAAATTTAAGATAGTATTGGACCTAGGTAATGGTACACAAGCAGTCACAGCTCCACGACTTTGCAGGGATCTTGGATGTGAAGTGATAACAATTAACGAAAATATTGACGGCTCTTTTCCAGGGAGAGGTTCTGAACCAACGCCACAAAATCTTCAAGTTCTTTCAAGGACTATTTTTGAATCTAAAGCAGATCTTGGTATTGCATTTGATGGTGACGGTGATCGAAGTATCTTTTGTGATAACATGGGAGAGATTTTGACTGGTGATAAATCCGCATTACTTCTTTCACAATTCCTCTTAGAAAAAAATCCAAGATCCAAAATTGTAACAACAATTAATTCAACATCACGAATTGAAGATATTGCTACAAAATCAAATTCAAAAGTGATCAGAACAAAAGTAGGTAGTGTTGAAGTTTCACGAGAAATGGTCTCTATAAAAGCGCTGATAGGATTTGAAGAAAATGGTGGATTCATGTATGGAAAACATAATCAGGTTCGTGATGGTGCTATGACAATGGCGATTGCATTAGATTTACTTGCAGCTTCTAAAAAATCGATATCGGAAGAACTGGCGCTTTTACCACCTTCATTTACAACAAAAGGTAAAGTAGACTGTACTAAAGATGATGCGACAAAGATAATTCAAATTCTCAAGAAGGAAGATCACAAAAAAGACACAACTGATGGGATCAAAATAATATTTGACAAATCAAATTGGGTGATGGTACGACCAAGTGGAACTGAACCAATAGTAAGAATTTATGCAGAATCTGATTCACAAGAAAATCTTGATGTGTTATTTACGAAATACATGGAAAAAATAAAATCAATTCTTGGCAGATAACACTTTTAAAACCAATTGAAAGCACTCTAGGGATGGAAATGATCCCTTTGGGTGATACATGTGGCTAAGGCATATTACGTGAAGTTTCAAGTACCTGAGGATCTAGTCAGTCCAATTTATGAGGCACTTAGGGTGTCTCATCAGAGTGGCAAAGTAAAGAAAGGTACCAATGAAGTCACAAAAGCCATAGAACGTGGAATAAGTAAACTCGTGATAATTGCTGAGGATGTAGAACCCCCAGAAGTGGTGGCACATCTTCCGATACTCTGCGAGGAACACGGTTCAGCATATGCTTTTGTCCCTAGCAAACAAGAACTGGGTAAGGCACTTGGAATAGATGTTACTTCCGCTGCAGCTGCAATTTTGGATGCAGGAGATGCACAACATATAGTTGATCAAATAATAGCATCACTTTCACAGCTTAAGGGCGGTCAAGCTAGTAAATGAGTACTTCAGAAACAGTAATTCCAGCAGAAGTTATACAAATTGTAGGTAGAACAGGAATTGCAGGAGAAGTAATTCAAGTAAGAGTAAAAATAATGGACGGAAAAGATAAGGGAAGAATTCTAACAAGAAATGTAAAAGGTTCTGTAAGAATGTCTGATATTTTGATGTTAAGAGAAACAGAACGAGAAGCAAGAAAAATAAAGTGATTATAAAATGAGTGTACTAGTAAAACCATGCAGTTTTTGTAATCGCCCAGTAGCAAAAGGTTCTGGTACTATGCTTGTTAAAAACGATGGAACTGTTTTTTGGTTTTGTTCTTCAAAATGCAAAAAAAACATGCTTGTACTTAAACGTGACCCAAGAAGACTCAAGTGGACAAACAAATACGTTAAAGGCGGAATAAAGGTCAAAAAGTAAAATGACTGAGCAGTCGCTTTTCATAGTAAAGCCTGATGGCGTAGAGAGAAAAATAATTGGTCAAATTTTAACGAGGTTTGAAAATAAAGGTTTCAAGATAGTCAAATTAAACATGTTTACATTCACTAAAGAAATGGCAGAAGAGTTTTATTCTGTACATAACTCAAAGCCGTTTTTTAAAGATCTTGTGTCTTTTATAACAACTGGAAGAGTTGTGGCCGTTGTCATTGAAGGAAATAATGCTATATCAACCACGAGACTTATGATAGGTACCACAAAATCCTATGAGGCAACTCCTGGTTCTATACGAGGAGATTTTGGTCTTGGGTTTACTGATAACATAATCCACGCATCAGATTCTAAGGAAAGTTTTGAAAAGGAAGTAGCTGTAGTATTCAAGTGAAAAAGGTTGCAAATTCGACAACCAATTGTAGCAGTTTTAGGACATGTAGATTCTGGTAAGACTTCGCTACTTGACAAAATACGCGGAACTGGAGTTCAAGGTAGAGAAGCTGGCGGTATAACACAACATATTGGTGCAAGTTTTCTTCCATCAGACACAATCAAAAATGTTTGCGGTCCACTTTTTGCAAAACTAAGTGGAGGACAAGGCGATATCCCAGGTCTCTTGGTAATTGATACTCCGGGTCACGAGATATTTACAAATCTTAGAGCACGTGGTGGTTCAGCAGCCGACATTGCAATTTTGGTAGTGGATGTAAATCGAGGTTTCCAACCCCAGACAAATGAAAGTTTGAAAATATTACAGAATAGAAAAGTTCCATTTGTAATAGCACTAAACAAGATAGACATGATAAAAGGTTGGAAGAAACCAAAAACATTGTTTGCATCCCAATCAATAAAAGAACAAGACCCATATGTACAAACTGCACTTGACGAGCTGCTGTACAATGTTGTAGGGACGCTCTCTATTCTTGGTTATAACTCGGAAGCATTTTACCGAGTGAAAGACTTTACAAAAGAAATATCAATAGTTCCAGTAAGTGCCAGAAGTGGAGAAGGGATTCCAGAATTACTTGCCGTATTAGTTGGTCTGACTCAACAATACATGCAAAAAAAACTTGAACAGAAAGAAAAATCAACCAAAGGCATAGTACTTGAAGTTAAAGACGAAGTTGGATTAGGAGTAACAGCAAACATCATTCTAATTGATGGTATGCTCAAAAAAGGAGATACCATAGTAGTTGCCAAACGCGACTCGGTAATTACTACTAAAGCCAAGGCCTTGCTTTTACCAAAACCGCTTGATGAAATGCGGGATCCGAGAGACAAATTCAGACCTGTTAATGAGGTAATGGCTGCAGCTGGAATCAAAATCGTATCACCTGATCTTGATGGTGTTTTACCTGGTAGTCCAGTATACGCAACAACTAATGAAACTGAGATTGAGGATCTCAAAAAGATGATCGAGTCTGAGATGAAATCAGTTTTTATCAAAACTGACACAAAAGGAGTTATTCTTAAATGTGATACTATAGGCTCGCTAGAAGCATTAACTGACATGTTAAAACGTCAAAACGTGCCTATCGCAATGGCCGATATTGGTCCTGTTACACGACGTGACGTTGTTGAAGCCCTTGCTATAAAAGAAAAAGACAGGCACCTTGGTATTGTAATATCTTTTAATGTCAAAATTCTTGAGGATGCACAAGAAGAAGCTGATACCAATCATGTAAGAATTTTTCACGATCAAGTCATTTACAGTTTGGTTGATAATTATACACATTGGGTAGAAGAAGACACTGCAAACGAGGAGAACGCTATTCTTGAAGAGTTAACACCTGTCTGTAAGTTTACCTTTCTAAAAGGTTATGTATTTAGAAAAAGTAACCCTGCTGTTTTTGGAGTCAAAATCATTGTTGGTACATTAAGACAAAAAGTCCCTATAATGAATGCAGAAGGTAAAAAAATTGGAACATTACATCAAATTCAAGATAATGGGAAAAGCGTCAATCTTGCAAAAAAAGATCAGGAAGTAGCTGTTTCAATTCAAAACATAACTGTTGGCAGACAAATTTCAGAAGAAGAAATTTTATATTCTTTTCCACCTGCTCCTGAAGCAAAACTTCTTCTCAAAAGATTTTCACATAAATTAAGTCCAGAAGAATTCCAAGTATTAAAAGAAATAACAACAATACAAAGAAAACTAAACCCTATGTACGGATATTAGGAATATTTCTGGACAAGCGTATTGAGACCTGGTTCACCTACTGCCCCAACGGCCTTATCTATTACCTGACCATTTTTGAACATGAGAAACGTAGGTATCGCATAAACTCCATATCTTGCAGCAACACTTTGTGCGTCATCAACGTTTACACGAGCAAACTTGATGGTCTTATATTTTTTTGCCAGTCTACTAAATATTGGAAGCATAAATTGACATGGACCACACCAGGTTGCCCAAAAATCTACTAGGATCGGGGTATCGTTAGAAACCACATCATCAAAATCCACATCTGTCAATTCCTGTATTTCTGGTTCCTTATGACTAGTCATTTCTGCCAATTTTTTTTTCATTATATCATCAATTTCTTTATCTTCCATGCGGAGATAAAGTGTAGATATAATTCATATTTAATAATTTAGTTATAAATCAAGCAGGAATCTCATTATTACCGGTTTATCTTGTTTTATTTCCATAAGATGAAATGTTGGTGCCTTGATCTCCACCTTAAAATGATGTTTTTTAATATCAATTTCTTCACCATTTAATATTGCTTCAAGTTTGTAACCGTTATTTTTTTCTAATTTAACAAAAAACCTCTTTGTTACAAAGCCTTCTGTTATTGTAACTATGATTATTTCTTCAAGCCAATTATAAAGTAAATTATTCAGATCTTTTCCACTCACTTGAATTCTCTTTTCTATCTTTTCTTCAACTAATTTGATATCTACTATTGTATCTACCACTGAAATACCTGCATTTTCAAAAGCTTCTTCAAGTGTATTTGCAGTAACTTCGATGAAAGCATCTGTTGTATGTTCGAGATATCGATACCCCATTGAATTGTTGTAAAGCCATCTTTTATTAATTCATTGTAAACAATACCATGTAGACAGTACCAACAATTATGAAGATAGTAAGGTCTAAATGCATTGGAGCAAGAGTGATTTTTGAAATTGGAATTACCACGCGGAATGAGAGATATCGAATCAGATGAGGCTTCAAAAATAGAATACATCAGACAGAAATTTATTGAAACATCAAATCTTTTTGGTTTTCAATTCATGGAGTCTTCACCAATTGAATTGCTTTCTGTAATTGAAACAAAGAGTGGTCCATCAATAAAAAATGAAATTTATTATTTTAAAGATAAAGGAGATCGTGATGTTGCGCTTAGGTTTGATTTTACCATTGGTCTAACTAGATATGCAGTTTCACAAAAATCAATGAAACTTCCTGCAAAGTTGGCTGCTTTTGGTGGCGTATGGAGATATGACGAACCGCAAAAAGGAAGATACCGATTCTTTCATCAATGGGATGTAGAAATTTATGGCCAACCAAATCTAGAATCTGATGCTGAAATAATTGAATTCACATCAAAATTTCTCTCTAATTTACAATTAAGAAATATTGTTATAGATGTTTGTGATCGTGAACTTGTAGAATCTTACGTACATCAAGTTTTCAAATCTGATTCAGCTGAACTTATAGGTGATATACTCAGAGCAGTAGATAAGATTCAAAAAAAGAAAAAGCAAGAAATTATTAAAGAATATGAACAAAAAGGATATTCTTCTTCGGATCTAGAAAAAATTCTAGAGTTTTCTCTAATTAAAGGTACTCCGGAAGAAATAGAAAAAAAAATTGACGTAAAGCAACTAAAAAATTGGAACAAACTCTGTGAATTATTTACTTCATTAAAAAATAGGCAAGTTGATAATGTTAAGATAAACTTTGGAATTGTAAGAGGTCTTGATTACTATTCTGGTATAGTATTTGAGGCCTTTGATAGTAATTCCGATCTTGGTGCACTCGTAGGTGGTGGAAGATATGATACTCTGACAAAGGCATTTGGACGATCAGAACTTGGTGCAACAGGCGTTGCTGGCGGTGTAGAACGCATCGCATTTTCTCTAGATAAACAAGGGGTAGTTATAGAAAAAAAAACACCACAAGTTTGGGTTGCATTTGTTAACGATGAACTTCAAAAAATTGCATTAAATATTGTTTCTCAACTAAGACAAAAAGGAATACGTGCAGAAACCGATCTTGGTG
>JBGOUS010000076.1:0-5287 GCA_041477675.1 Nitrosopumilaceae archaeon | reverse complement strand
CGGCATTGCTTTCAGCAAAGGAAACATGTGTTCCTTTTTTTGGCAACTCGAAGATTTCATAAGGAATACAAGAAAAAGACGGTATTGCGCCCATTTTTTCGTATGAATTTTTTATGCTATACTGTTTTTTAATAAACTCTTCAGAGACGTCATATTTTGAAACAGTGTCAGGATCAAATCCCATCGGATTAACAGTAGTCTTTACTTTGAATTTTGCATCCTTGCTAAGCTTCGCAAGAAATTCTTCTCCTGCATCTCCAATTGTGTTATAGTTAACACCAGAAAGGTGTGCCCATTCAATTTGAAGTAGACGATCTGCATCTGTAGCTTCTCCTATTGCTACCAAAACACGGTATGCAAGTGCAAGAGTTTCACCATATTCGCCTTTTAGAGATGCTTCCTCTTCTTTCGTTAAATCCAATAAGATATTCTGATCTGAACGATATAAAATGCTTGTATGGTCTTTATCCTTATAATACAAACAAATGAAATCAGAACATATGGAAAAAATTCTACGGGGAATGACAAATACGATGAACTCTGTAAAGCCGCCCAGAATGACTGCCCTTAGAGAATTGCATGAGGCTGAGACTGGCGGTCCACTTAGCATACTTATTGGAACAATACTTTCTGCAAGGACAAGGGATGAAAACACTTCAGCCGTCGTCAAAAAACTATTTTCAAGGTACAAGACTGCACGTTCGCTTTCAAGAGCCAAGGTTTCTGATGTCGAGCGAATAATCAAATCTACGGGATTTTTTCACGTAAAAGCAAGAAGGATAATTGAAGTTGCCTCAATCATTGATTCACAGTATCACGGTAAAGTCCCGGATAATTTGGATGAACTGCTAAAACTACCAGGTGTTGGTAGAAAAACGGCAAATTGTGTACTTGTTTATGCTTTTGAAAAACCAGCCATACCAGTAGACACGCATGTACATCGGATTTCAAACAGGCTGGGCATGGTAGAAACAAAAACTCCTGAAGAAACTGAATTTGCACTTATGGCAAAAATTCCAAAAAAATACTGGCTTCAGATAAATGACACATTTGTAATGTATGGCCAAAACATCTGCAAACCGATATCTCCCATGTGTGATGTTTGCCAAATAAAGAAAGAATGTAAGTACTACAAGACTAATTTCGCTTTTTAGTTTTCAGCAAAATGGCTATTATAATTCCAATAGCCACAACAAGAATATAAGGCAAATAAAATAATGGATTAGCCGCAGGATTCCCAGAAACAATATTCAGTATCAGGTTTCCTGAATCGGCTGAAGGTGGATCCGCAGAAGATTCCATCCCATATACTGAAAAATCTTTTATCTTATAATAATCAAGACTCAGGTTAGAGACCACGATCCTTTTGCCATTGTTTATTGTTAGACCCAGATCATCTGCGTATACGACAACAGTTTCATCATCATGATTCCAACCATACAGTGGTTCATTATTAAGGACAGTATATCCAACGTCAGGATTCTGTATTGCAACCCAGAATTTCATATCCGGGGGGGCCCCCATTCCAATTTCGATGAATTTTGTTCTATCTTCTCCATCATACAGCCTTATTACCGCATCACCCTGAGGGTTTGCATATGCAATCTGGTTTTCAATATTAAGTTGCCAATTTTTTGCGTGCACATTTTCAAATGAACCACTGTTTGCATTGCTACTAACTACATTGAACTGTTCATACGGAATATCGACAGATTCCATACGGACAGAGGGATTTGATGAAACCTGTGCAAATGCTGGAAGGATTTGAATCAAAAGTATGAAAGATAAAACAATACCTGTATTCACAAATTTGGCTGAAATCGGCTTTAATAAAAATCTAGTCAACAAATGGCTTGTCCCAATTCATTATAATCTCAGATACTTCTGGACGTATCATGTATTCAGAGGGAATGTGTCCTTCAAGTATCATAGTTCGTAATTTAGTACCACTCAGCTGTTCTTGAAATTCCGTTCCATGCGGGCAGTTCCTTTCGCTTGCAAAGGAAAGACATTTTTTGCAATAAAAGAATGCCGGATAAAAGACTGGTTCTATCTGAAGATCAGGGTATTCACTGAATATTTTCTGTGCTGCAAATGGATCATAGAAAGTTCCAACACCAGCGTGATCACGACCTATTATTATGTGAGTGCAACCAAAGTTTTTCCTCATTATCGCATGGTGAATCGCTTCTTTTGGTCCGGCATATCTCATCTCTGTGTGAAGCGTTGCCAGAGAACATCTGCCTTCTGGATAATAGTGTTTGATGAGTGTCTCATATGCACTTACTATGACTTCGTCTGTAAAATCTCCCGATTTTTTCTTTCCTATCAGTGGATTAATAAAAAGACCATCGTGTGTATTCAGGGATGCTTTTTGCAGCATTTCATGTGCAACGTGTGGTACGTTTCTTGTCTGAAAGGCTACAATTGTCTTCCAACCGGCTTTTTCAAAACTTGCCCTTGTTTCTGTCGGAGTTTTCCGATATTTTCGTACAGGAATTTCTTTTGGTCTTTTCACATAGTCAATTTTACCAGCCACAAGAACATCTTGCATTGACATGGTTTTTGCCACTCCCGGATGTTTCGGATCTGTTGTTCCATAGACGCCTTTTGCAGTTACAGTTTTGTCAAAAGCGTACACGTCTTCTACATGCAAAATAGCAAAATCAATGCCCTCTGGATTTTTCAAGAGAACGTCACAACCATCTTTCATTTTTGCAGCAGTCTGCTTGTCAACGTCTAGTACGATCGGTATTGTCCAAGGGAGATCATTTGATAATCTGCCTTTGTTAACTACACTTTCAAAGTCTTCTCGCGTTAAGAATCCCTCAAGCGGACTAAAGATGCCATCCGCAATGTTTTCTACGTCATTTGCCAGATCCGCATCAACTGAAACGGTAAACATTCCTGATGGGTTTTTTGTTGTAAATCTGTTTATCAGTTTACCACCATGTGGAGCAGCAATACCGTTGCTTTTTTCCAAAAGACTCACTTGTTACCGTGATCTGCGTGCAATCCGCATTCCTTTTCTGGATCGGTTTCCCACCACCATCGACCTGCCCTCAGATCCTCACCTGGTTTTATTGCACGGGTGCAAGGTTCACAGCCAATACTTGGGTACCCCTTGTCATGCAGTTTGTTGTAAGGAATCTTGTTTGCCTTGATGTAGTCCCATACTTGGTCCCACTTCCATTCAATTATAGGATTTACTTTGATCATGTTGTTGTGTTGTTCGTCCATCTCAATTCCTTTAGCATCCGACCTGTTTTGTGTTTGATCACCTCGCAATCCGGTTATCCACCCATCCAGGGTTGCAAGCATTTTATTTAGCGGATGAACCTTTCTTATTCCGCAACAGAGCTTCCTGTTGCCAATACTTTGATAGAACAGGTTCATTCCGTTTACTCGAACCATCTGTTCTACCTCATTTTGATCCGGAAACATGACTTCTATGTTTATGTTGTATTTGTTTCGTATCTCATCCATCACATCATATGTTTCCTGATTAAGCCTTCCCGTGTCAAGTGTAAAGATTCTAGCCTTTGGATTTATCTTCATCAGCATATCTATGACCACAACATCTTCCGCGCCAAAACTCGATGCAAATGCAACCTTGAGATGAAGGTTGTCTAGCGTCCACTTTAGAATTTCTTGCGGGGTTTTCAGCGTGTTGTTTAGTTGATTTATTTGTTCGGCGGTAAATTTGCCCATAAAAAACTGTGTCTGATTTGGCCATATAATTATTGCTAGGTTCGATGAGGAATCATCCTAGAGTTATAAATGACTTTGAATTAAGAATCAAAATGAACGAAAATACTGTAGTTGTTGTTTTTCCTTCCTTGTTTTCTCTCAATAAAATAGATTATCTTGTCTCAAGCATATCTACCATCCTTAAAATAAAGAAATTGGATTTTAATAAAATCCGTAAAGATGGTTCTGTAATCATAGTAGAAGCAGATGATCCCGTGTTCGCCTCGTCTGCGATAGGCTCGCTTTTTGGAATAGAAAAAATAGCGATTGCTAAAAAGATAAAAAATAGTTTTAATGTTATAGTATCTGCAATAACTACAGTTGGTGCAAATCTTCTTCTTAGAGGAGAGAGATTCTATATCAAAGTGGAAGGTGCCGGGACTGGATACGTACCAAAGGATGTAGAACTTGCAGCTACATCATCATTGATAGAAAAAATGGTTGATTTTCAAACAAAGCCTGGCACGGAATCAAAACATGACAAAATCATTTATACATATATTACAAAATCTCACGCGTATGTGTGTATTTTTATAGATAAGTGCGGCGGCGGAGTTCCATACAAATCACAAAACGAAAAAGTTCTTTGTGGGATATATGATGAGATTTCAGTAATAGCATGTCTTCAAACTCTCAAGATGGGTTTTGATGTAAAAATTCTAGTCTGTTATACTAATGAATCTGAACTACTCAGCATAGTGAAAATGATAAACCAAATTCTACCTAGAATCTTACAAACCAAAGTTGAATTACATTTTTGTGAACTTGACATAAAATCTTCGGGAAGATCTATTTTATTTAAAACTGCAATAATTACAGAGATTCTTCTATCTCTTGCGAAAGGAATTAAAATAGATAGAATATCACTTGCAATTTCACCCCTAATATTCCCTGCGTGGTTCACTGAATACAACGCAAAGCGCGTGTTTCAAAAGGGAGTTATTCCTTGGTTTCCTCTTTCAGGTACAGATACTAGCATTTTTGACACAGCTAATGAAATTGGTTTGGGAAAACATATGTCTAAAATTGAGAGTTTGTGCAAGACAAGGTTCAAGAAGAATTTGCCAAAAGACAAAGTTTACAAAATTTCTCAGCTCTCACTTCGCAGAATAAAGAAAATCACAATTACACCAGGTCCAAAAAACATACATGACATAATTGACTCGTTAAAATCAAATCATTGAGAATTTAAACAGGAAACGAGTTGATCTGAATCTGTGATAAAGTTAGGGCAATTTATCTATCCGTGGGGAAATGGTCATTATAATAGGATGATGTCGCTTGACAAAGTTCTGCCTGATTATATCGATGACGAGATGGAAATGCATTATTCCAGCAAGGGAGAAGTATATCAGAGGTTATTACAAAAATTTCCGCAAAAAAAACAACAGATCCATGAAATTTTAATGCCAACACCGATAGATGGCAAACGTGGACCCAGTATCACACTTTCTATGTTGAATCTTTTGTTACCAGTTTCTGGAAATCCTCCGCTCGTAATTCAAATTTCAGATTACCTAAAAAAGGAAGCAGATCT
>JBGOUS010000131.1:0-3835 GCA_041477675.1 Nitrosopumilaceae archaeon | reverse complement strand
TAGACAAGACAGAAGACATACCTGCCACAACCCTTGGAATCATCATAGGCTGTGTATATTCAGGATTTTTACAAACGTACAAAAATCAACGACAGAATCCCAGTCTAGAAGACACGCAAGAATTTAATGACATAGTGAAAAATCGCTCTGCGGACCTAAAAAAAGCAATACTTGCTGCTAAATCATAATACGTTAGAGATAAATTCTGACTATTTTATTTAAAAATAATGTCAGAGATAGTTCAATACAAAATACAACAATTAATTGACAATGGTCAGACAGTACAAATTTCACTTGTTGAAGACGTACAACTTGAGCCAATATCACAAAAGCAGCTAATGTTTGATGCAATAAACAAAAAGTTAGATCCTGAGCTAAAAGAACAAGTACTCCCTTTAATTGAAGCAATCATGCAAGGACAACCAACCATTACAGTCAAAAGTTATGCTCAGACTGCAATTACGATAACCATGCCAAGACGAAGATATGAAAGAATGGGCAGTCCTAGTGTTGGAGAAAAATTAGAAATTAACATAAAAAAGATTTCTTAAATTAACTTTTCTATTTCATGCATCGAATACAATGGTAAAGAACATACGAAGTCTTTACAGACATATACTGTTGTTCTGTTTTTATTAAATTCTTTTCCTGAAAAATAGATATATTTTTTTAGATCGCTAAGATTTTCTTCTTTTGAAATGATTACTAGTATTGACTCTGGAACAAATTTCTTAGTCAGACCATCATAAATTTCACTGTTGTTTGTGTTTAACATTGTGATTTCTATTGGTTTCTGTATGTAAAGAAATATTGTATTGAGAAGCTGCCCAAAACCAAACGGATTTTCTGCTACCACGACAGATAGTGACTCCATGATCTTTGTTGAGATATCAAGAAACCTTGTGTCTTGTGTAAGATGATATAATTTCAAAAATGCATGTGCTGCAACAGAGTTACCTGCTGGTAATGAAAGGTCATAGATGTTTTTCATCCGAATGATCAGTTTCTCGTGGTTATCTGCTGTAAAAAAGAAATTATTTTCCTTTTCATCCCAAAAATGGTCTATCAAATAATTCGCGTGTTGTATAGCAAGATTGATGTATTTTTCTAATGGTTCTACTTCAAAAATATCAAGGAGCGCATTCACAAAATACACATAATCGTCAAGATATGCTTTTAATTTTCCTTTACCATCTTTGTATGTTCGTAAAAGTTCACTGTTTATAGTTAACTTTTCTTCGATAAATTTTATACAATTTCTAGCGGCCTGTAGAAATGTTTCCTTCCCACTTATTCGGTATCCTTTTGCAAATGCAGATATCATTAATGCATTCCAGCTGGTAAGAATTTTTTCATCTTTGCCTGGTGTAATTCTCTTTGATCGTTCTGCAAAAAGTTTTTCTGAAGAGCACTTTATGATGTTATTTACTTCATCTTCTGTTTTCCCAAATTGAAATGCAACCGTGGATGTTCTAATGTTATTGTTTAGTATATTATGTCCTTCAAAATTTCCACCATCAGTAACATCATAATAAAGACAAAACAAATCTGCATCCTTGTCCAAGATTTTCTGGATTTCACTTTTTTTCCAAACATAATATTTTCCTTCCTCACCTTCAGAGTCTGCATCTTGTGAAGAATAGAATCCACCTTCAGGTGAGGTCATTTCACGCAAAATGTAATGAAGGGTTTGAGTTACAACTTTGAGATGATTTGGATCTTTTGTGATTTGATATGCTTCAGCATATACTACAGGCAGTAATGCGTTATCATAAAGCATTTTTTCAAAATGTGGCACAAGCCATCTCGAATCTGTAGAATACCTATGAAATCCGCCTCCAATCTGATCACATATCCCCCCATTAGCCATTTTTGTAAGTGTTTTGAAAACAAATTCTTGAAATTTTGAAATACCTGAAAGTTTTGAATATCTTAACATAAATGACAAATTAGCAGCATTTGGAAACTTTGGTGCATTACCAAATCCACCATTTATTGGATCCCCCATCTGAAGTAAATTGATTGCTGCTTCGTCTAGAACAGATTTATCAAGATTTGATGTAGTTGTAATTGATTCTGTTTTTTGTAAAATGTTCATAAAATTATTTGTTGTTGCTTCAACATCAGATGGTTTTTCTTTGTATGATTGTGCAAGTTGACGCAGTAGACTACCAAACCCTGGTCTGCCATAACTATCAAGAACAGGAAAATATGTTCCAACATAGAATGGTTTTTGATCAGGAGTGAGAAAGACACTAAGTGGCCATCCACCACTACCAGTAACTAATTGACAAACTTTTTGATATATATCATCGATGTCTGGACGTTCCTCTCTATCCACTTTGATGTTGACAAAATTCTCATTCATAATTTGTGCAATATCGTCATTTTCAAACGATTCATGAGCCATGACGTGACACCAATGACATGCGCTGTAACCGATGCTTAGAAAAATTGGTTTGTTCTCATTTTTTGCTTTTTTTAGTGCTTCTTTTCCCCATGAATACCATTTAACCGGATTATATGCGTGTTGTAATAGGTACGGGCTAGTCTCTTTAATCAGATTATTTGCTTGCATTGTATTCAATGTGTTACTAGTCTATTTGTATGTAATTCAATTAGAACATATTTTATCTAATTTAGGAAAAATAAACCATGAATTCAAACCTGTCTTGTAATTATTCTCAGGATAAAAGTAATACAATCTAGAATCCAACAATCAGGACTATTATTTTCTAGTGCTTTTTACCACTAGATTTCCTTCACCCTCGAATTGATTCTCTCTCATAGAAACAATTTGACTCTCAAAAACCGGTAGATATTATCATATGATATCGTTTTGTATGGTGTTCAAAAGTCGTCGTGATGCCTTCTAATACAAGATATAAAGAGGCAGATTCAAGTAGGCATATGCCATTAAAGCGCGCTAGTCGTGGACGACAAAAAGGCGGTAAGGGGTCAGCTGGTCGCATTCAATGTACAAATTGTGGTGCAACTGTTCCACGAGACAAGGCAAAAAAAGTTACTTCACGATTAAACCTAGTTGAACATACTCTAGCAAAAGAGCTTAGAGCGCAAGGTGCATACATTGCCGCGCCTACAGTTCTAAAATGGTATTGCATTTCTTGTGCAATTCACTTTGGTATACTAAAGATAAGATCTGCAGACTCTAGACGAAATCACGGCAGATTACGTTAATCATTCTTTGACGCTACTAGAAGTAGCAACTATTCGCTGAATTAGAGTAATTCCAGCAATTATTGTTACAATTATTACTGCATAATTTAGAAATCCCGCAATTCCAATTATTGCTATGACAAGTAACCTTTCTGCCCTTTCTCCAATTCCTATACCCTGTAGCTTTACTCCAAGTGATTCAGCTCTTGCACGTGTATAACTTACAAGAAGCGAGAGTGTAATTGCTAAAAGTACAACATAGCCTTCAGCATATCCGCCAATCAAGATACCAAGAAATATTGCAACTTCGGCAATCTTGTCAAACACAGAATCGAAAAAAGCGCCTTTTTTTGACGTTTTTTTTGTGACACGTGATACTTGACCATCAACAACATCAAAAAATCCTGAAACCAAAAGTAATATTCCGCCAACTACAAACGCATATTCGAAATGCGAAGCATATACCACTGCAGATGCAAAAGCAAATGTCAAGCCAACTGCAGTCCAGAAATTTGCTGATAAGCCAGTTGCTGCAAATATTATGCCTATATTTTGTAGTGTAGGCTTCATACTTTCCCTGAAATTGTTAAGCATCCAATAACAACCAATTTTCAATAATTAACACCATTAATAACATGTTCTGGCACTGGTTTGTCTA
>JBGOUS010000130.1:0-3888 GCA_041477675.1 Nitrosopumilaceae archaeon | reverse complement strand
ATATGATGGACTCGCGAAAATAATCATCGAATTTTTTTATCATGTCAGGTCCCAAGTGGTTGCTTATCACGTTGATCCCAAGAGGAACAGGCAGTCCGCCTGTAGAGTTCTGCCACCATGTACCAACGTCTAGCAGTTTTGTTAATTTATTCTGATCATACGTAATTTGGGTCTCATGTATTACAAGCCCCGCGTCCACATCACCACTTTCAACGGCATCAGGAATGTCTGAGAATTTCATTTCAACATAATCAAATTTCCCAAGCATAAGTTCCAACAACAAAAATGCTGATGTTAGTTTGCCAGGAACTGCAATCTTTGCTTTTTTTATTTGATCCAAAGTCAAATCTTTTTTTGATATCACGATTGGACCATAGCCCTTGCCAAAGCTTCCACCGCTTCTCAAAATGGTGTAATCTGGAATGTATGCACATGCATGGACAGAAACTGCAGTGACATCAAGCTCGTGCTTTACTGCTCTCTTGTTTAGTGTCTCAATGTCTTCAACCACATGATTTACTTTGAAATGTGGTGATGTCACTTTTCCTGTAAGCATTCCATAAAACATGAAAGCATCATCGGCATCTGGTGTGTGACCCAATGTGATTTCCATGATCATGATTTTTAGCTCTATTATAAATATCAAGTTATGAAAAATAAATCATGTCAACAATTGCTGCATTTGAAAAAGAAATCAAACTACAGGTAACCTTTGCTCAAAGATTTGTTTCACAAAAACAACTTTCCATTTCAAAACAGAAACAGGCAATTTTTTGTGGCACGGGAGATTCGTTTGTTTCAGCACTTCTTGCAGAGGCCTTTTCTGAATTTAGAGCAAGGGCCTTTGATCCCCTTGATTTGTTAAAAAACAAGAAACTGGTAAAAAACAAGAAACTGTATCTAATATCAATTTCTGGCAATACAGTCTCAAACATCAAACTTGCCAAGGCGTCAAAAAACACTACAGCTATAACTGCAAATCCACAAAGCAGGCTAGCAGGCGCTTGTAAAAAATCAATTCTTCTTAAATATCCAAATTCTGGAATCTTTACAGCTGGCAGTATTAGCTTTCTTGCTAGTGCTCTAACATGCATCTCACTTGTATCCAAAGTAAAGATGCGAAATGTTTTCAGGTTTTATAAAAAAGCAGAGACCCAAAGTAGGAAAGTAAGACTGGGAGGCAAAGTATTCCTTCTTGGCAACTTGCATACCTTTCCTCTAGCCATGTTTGGAGCAGCCAAGATTTACGAGATCACAGGTCTTGATGCATACTATGAGAGAATAGAACAGTTTTCTCACACTGGTTTATTTTCTGCAAAAAGAGGAGACACTGTTATTATTTTTGAAGAAAAAAACAAGTACAATTCCAAGCTTGCTTCTAGTCTTAAAAAATATGGATTACGTGTGGTACAGATACAACCCAATACAAAAGACATCCAAGAAACAGTTTTGTTTTTTATTTTTGTATCAGAATTCATTGCTTTATATCATGCCAAGAAAAAAAATCAAAAAGATTGTTTTTTTGTTACTGCCAAGAAGCTAAGAAAAGCTAGCTCATCTATGATCTATTGATCAAAGATCGATTTCTTGAGAAGATTTAATACCGGCTCTTGGACGATTTTTTTTATTCATGAAGTATAAGCAAACAGAACAGATCCTAAAGATCATTGGAAACAAAAAGAACATCCGAAATTTTGGTGTTATCGCTCATGTAGACCACGGAAAGACAACGATGAGTGATAGCCTTTTGGCATCATGTGGTATCATCAGTCCTTCTGTTGCAGGTCAAGCCCTTGCCTTGGACTCTATGAAGTTAGAGCAAGACAGACAGATGACAATCGTTCAAGCAAACGTTACCTTGCTTTATGAAGCAAACGGTGAGGAATATGTCATAAACATGATTGATACACCAGGCCACATCGACTTTACTGGACGTGTAACAAGAAGTCTTCGGGCAATCGATGGTGCAGTAGTGGTATCAGACTCTGTAGAAGGAATCATGACACAAACTGAAACTGTGACAAGACAAGCACTCGAAGAAAGAGTCAGACCAGTTTTGTACATCAATAAAATTGATCGTCTCATAAAAGAACTAAGGCTCCCTCCAGAAAAAATGCAGGAATGGCTTGTAGAAATTATAACCAATTTTAATAGATTAATCGATATTTACGCTGAGCCAGAGTACAAAGAAAAATGGAAGGTAAGTATCCAAGATGGAAGCGTTTCGTTTGGTTCTGCAAAAGACAAATGGGGGTTCAATGCAGATGTCATGAAAAAGAAAGGAATCTCTTTCAAAGACGTCTATGCAGCGTATTCAGAAGGTGGCGACCTCAAGGCCCTTGCAGAAAAAGCTCCTCTGTATGACGCGGTACTTGGAATGGTTGTAAAACATCATCCACCACCAGATGTTGCACAAAGATATAGAATTCCAAAAATTTGGAAGGGCGATTTAGAATCAGATCTCGGCAAAGCGCTTTTGAGTTGTGATGACAATGGTCCGGCCGTCATGATGATTGTAAACATGACAGTTGATCCAGCCGCAGGACCAATAGCTATAGGAAGATTATTTTCTGGCAAACTAAAAGATGGTGACAGAATTCACATCATAGATTCTAAAAGAGAGGGAAGGATTCAATCAGTAAACTTTTTCATGGGAAATCAGCGTGAAATGGTAGGTGAGCTTGCAGCAGGAAACATTCCGGCACTATTGGGATTAGAGCATGCAAGAGCTGGACAAACACTGTCAAGTGTAGCAGGAATTCACACGTTTGAGGGAATCCAATATGTTTCTGAACCAGTCGTGCAAATTGCCGTGGAACCAAAGCATCCAAAAGACTTGCCGAAACTTGTTGAAGCTTTGCGTAGAATCACAATTGAAGATCCAAACCTTGTCGTAAAAATAAACGAGGAAAGCGGTGAAACTATAATTGCAGGCATGGGTGTGTTACACCTTGAGATTGCATCGTCACTCATTGCAGATGCAGGTGTCCAAGTAGTAACATCACAGCCTCTTATCAATTATAGAGAGACGATTAGGGCTGCGGCAGGTCCTATCATGGCAAAATCTCCAAACAGACACAACAAGATCTTTATGAAAGTAGAACCTCTTGACGATAAAGTTTCTGAAATGATTAGAAACGGGACACTAAACGAATACAAGGACAAGAAAGAAGTTGCAGAAATTTTAAGAAATGCTGGTTGGGACAGAGATGAAGCAAAACGCATTATGCGCTTTGACCCAAGAGGAAATGTGATGGTAGATGGCACAAAAGGTGTACAATTTGTTGGAGAATCAACTGATTCCATCCTATCAGGATTTGAAGATACGATGAAAGAAGGACCCTTGACAAGAGAACAAGTCAGGGGATGCAAGTTTGTCTTCCATCACTTTGTTCCCCACGAAGACGCAGCTCATAGAGGTCTGTCACAGCTTGGTCCAGCATCAAGACGCGCATGCATGGGCGTAATGCTTTTGGCGCAACCAGTTCTTTTGGAACCTACCCTTGGCATAGAAGTTAGAGTCCCACAAGAAATGATTGGAAATGTTGCTGGTGTAATTTCAGGAAAGAGAGGCAAGGTTTTGAACATGGAACAAAAAGGTGTCATTCACATTCTTACTGGAGAAATGCCAGCTTCTGAAACTTTTGATCTCTCCGAAGTCATGAGGGGACAAACAGCTGGAAAAGCAATGTGGAACACTCACTTTAAGGCATGGACACCAGTTCCAAACTCTGTCTTGCCAACAATTATGGCAGAAATAAGAAAACGAAAAGGCTTGAGTCCAGATCCACCGACAGTTGACGAATTTATCGACAAAGAGTAAAAAGGCAAAACCCCCCCTCTACGCACGAAAACTGAAGCTACTTCGTTAGAATGTACGTTATGATT
>JBGOUS010000056.1:0-6118 GCA_041477675.1 Nitrosopumilaceae archaeon | reverse complement strand
GTCTTTAGATCGTTTTCTTTTTGATATTCTCTGCGACTCTTACCATTTGACACTCCGCCATCAATACTATTTTTTTATATGATGGAGCCGGAATGTGTTTAGATGAAAAAAGATACTCACAATTTGGATGCAGTCGTGTCTGGAAAGGGTATAAAGCTTCATTATTTCGAACCCAGTCAACGTAAGATCTGGACAATGGTAGGAAAAGAAAACGAACATTGGCTTGACCCAGAATTAGGATTTTGTTCTTGTGAGGATTATTTTTTTAACACGTTAAACGGAGGCAGCGAATGTTACCACCTCAAATCTGTAAAAATTGCAAAAGAACAAAATAAAGTTGAGGTAATACGATTTTCAGATGATGAATTTGCAAATTTTGTATCAGCATTGATCTCTGATCTTTGAATTTATTTCAGTTTTATTTGTAATATGTCTTCTTTTGAAACCCCTTTCCATAATCCTATTATGCCTTCAGGGCTTACTTGTTCAACCTTTGTTATTTTCTGAATTTTAATTTGATCTGGATTGGGGGGCATCCATAGCATGGCCATGTAATCGCCTACATTTCCCACCTTATCTGGTTTTGCAGATGTGATGTTTTCTTTTAAAAAACCATTTGATACTAGTACATTAATTGCGACAGGCTCAAGATCCATTCTGCCATGAACAAAAAGATAGACTTGCTTTTGGTTGTCTATTTGGCTCATCTGTCATGATTGGAATACAGTCTTAATCAATATTTCTAAAACCAATCTTGGATTATATACTAGATAAGAAAAGTCTGACTGTTGACTGATGTCTTAGTTGTTGGTTCTGGTGGGAGAGAACACGCTCTTGGTTGGAAGCTTTCTCAAAGCAAAAAAATTAACAAAGTGTATTTTGCCCCAGGTAATGGGGGAACCATCAATAATGTGCAAATAGCAGCTGAGGACATTGATAATCTTGTAAAATTTGCCTCTGAAAAAAACTGTTTGACTGTAGTAGGTCCGGAGGTTCCTTTGTCTTTAGGCATTGTTGATGTGTTTACACAAAAAGAATTGAGAATATTTGGACCAACAAAAGCTGCTGCACGACTTGAATCAAGTAAAATTTTGGCAAAAAACTTTATGAAAAGAAATGGGATTCTCACACCAAAATTTGAAACCTTTGACGAAGCAAAAGAAGCTAAAGAATATGCAAAATCAAATAATTCTCAACTAGTAGTAAAAGCAGATGGTCTTGCGGCCGGAAAAGGTGTCATGGTATGTAACAATCCTTCAGAAGCAATTGATGCAATAGAAAAAATGTTAGTTGAAAATAGCTTTGGCGATGCAGGATCTAAAATAATTTTAGAAGAGAGAATCATTGGAGTAGAAGCATCATACATTGCACTTTCAGATGGAGTCACAGCTATTCCTATGGCTACAAGCCAAGATCATAAGAGAATCTATGATGGTGATAAAGGACCAAACACTGGTGGAATGGGTGCATATTCGCCAACTCCAGTAATTAACGATTCTCTTGCAGAAAAAATTCAGAAAGATGTGATTAACAAAACAGTTGATTGTATGAAAAAAGAAGGTAATCAATTCAAGGGGTTTTTGTATGCTGGAATAATGCTAAAAGATGGAAACCCATACGTTTTGGAATTTAATGCAAGAATGGGTGATCCAGAATGCCAGCCAATCATGATGCGTATGGAGTCTGATTTGTATGATTACATTACTGCAAGCATAGATGGGAATGTTTCAAAATTGCCTCCCATGTCGTGGAAGAAACAGAGTGCTGTTTGTGTTGTACTTGCCTCAAAAGGTTACCCAGAATCATATCCAAAAAATGAAGAAATCTCTGGTCTTGATTTACAAGATAAAAGATCCTTTGTTTTTCACGCAGGGACGAAACGTGAGAACAGCAAAATACTCACAAATGGAGGGAGGGTTCTTGGAGTTACAGCGTTGGGTGATACGCTGGATTCTGCAATCTCTACTGCCTATTCTAGAATTGAAAAAATTTCTTGGCAAAACAAGTACTTTAGAAAAGACATTGGTAAAACGGGTTTACTTGCCTTTTGACATAATAACTTCGTCTTCTGTAACTATGCAATCAATTCTAACATCATGGTCTGAATGTGGAAATGATTTTATAATCTGTTTTGAATAACCCAATGCAATTGTCTTTGATTTTTTACTCGCAAGATATCTGTCATAATATCCAAAACCATATCCAAGTCTATGACCAGCCCTAGTAAGTGCGATTGCAGGAATTATGATGACTTCGATTTTTTTTACATCCTCGCAATAATCTTTTGGTTCCATAACAGAAAAATTTCCTTGTTCAAGATCTGAAAGACTATTTATTTTTTTGAACACAAGATCTTTTTTAACAACTTTTGGTAACGAGACTTCTTTTCCCGATTTTAATAACTCTTGTAATATGTCATGCGTCTTTACTTCACTTCCTATTGAATAGTGTGTCCCTACACTTTTTGCATTTCTAAAAAATTCAACTTTTCTTAGATTATCCTGTATCTGTTTGCTTGTTATATTGATAAAGTCCAGTGATAAAGAATCGCGTGCATCCAAAAGTTGCTTTCGCAACCTTGCTTTTTCAACCTGAGACAAGGCTCTTATTGATTGAAGCTGCAGTTACGGTGTTTTTTAAAAGCATTGCAACTGTCATTGGACCAACTCCACCTGGTACTGGTGTAGCAAACGATGCCTTTTTTATTATTTCGTCATAATTTGTATCCCCGATAATCTTTCCATTTTGTCTACTTATGCCAACATCAATAACAATTGCCCCCTCCTTTATCATGTCTGTGGAAAGAACAAATTTGGTTCTATCTCCTATGGCGGTAATGATGATGTCTGCTTTTTGGCAGTGTTCTTTGAGGTTTTTTGTTTTAGAATGACATGTAGTAACGGTAGCATTTTTTTCAAGTAAAAGGTGATACAACGGCTTACCAACTAGATTGCTTCTGTTAATTATTACTGCATGTTTTCCTGTCAGATCTATATTGTAGTAATCAAACATTTCCATTATTCCTGACGGTGTACATGGCTTAAGGATGGCCTTTCCCGATGACAAAAGACCAACGCTGTATGGAGTTAAACCATCCACATCTTTTATAGGAGAAATTCTTGATACTGTTGAAAACACGTCTAGCTGTTTTGGCAATGGCAATTGAATTAGAATCCCGTGAACTGAATTATCCTTATTTAATAAATCAACAAGTGAATTCATTTCTTGTTGTGAAAACGATTCTGGAAGTCTGTGATCCTTTGTTATGATACCGACATCAGCACATGCCTTTTGTTTGTTTTTAACATATGTGTCAGAAGCTTGATTCTCGCCAACAAGAACTGTGGCAAGACATGGGGTGATGCCTTCTGATTTTAGCTCCTCTACTGCTCTTCTCACTCTGTCTTTTACTGCACTTGCGACTGCAATGCCGTCAATTTTTTGGCCTGTCACAAGCTTGGATACTGTGTAGGATATTTAATCTTTGGAGTATCTTAATTATGTACAAGTAGATATGAAATATGATGAGCAGTGAAAAATTTTACTAATTTCATTAGAAAAGAATTGGACGGCATCAAAGATAATCAAGCCGACCTTCATGGAGGGTGTGTTGCATGTCATATGATTTTTAGATTAAAAGAAAAGCTTGAAAGTTCAGAACAAAACGCAGCCGATTTGCTCTCTGAAGTTCTTACTAGTGATCCAGTTCTTAATCGAGAATTTATTGATGTAGTGGAAAAAGTCCATATGAATGATAGACATCTCGGTGGGTCTTTTGCGGTAAGAGAAAGAGAATCAAAAGATAACTATCTTGAAGCTTATTTTTCTAACGTTTTAGATGAATTAACTTCTGATCTTATCACATCGTCACATAAACTAATACTTAGAAAACTGCTTTTAAGCTATCTCGCGCTGTATCTTGCTCAAACTATCGGTGTTGATTATCATGCCGCAACTGAGGAACTATACTATCTTTTAAGAAAAGATGACAGTAAAAATTCCAAGATAAGCCAACTTGTTGCAAAGTTTGAATCAAAAATCAAAACATATCCAGACTCAGAAAATCGTTGATATGGTATACTGGGATGTGAGAAAACAATGAAGATTGAATTTGATATAAATGAATATGTAAATAAGATTGCCAAAAGCGACTCCTATTACCACACCTTTATCAATAGGGATAATCTAGCATCTGGAGTTTTGAGATTAGAACCAGGTGAGAAAGATACTCAAACTCCTCACGATAATGATGAAATTTATTATATTGTACGCGGAGATGGTTTTCTCAATATGGCAGGAAAAGACTATCCACTTTCAGAAGCAAAAGTGTATTTTGTTGCTAAAAACATTGAACACAAATTTCATGGAAACAAAAAGGAACTTGTAGTCTTGTATTTTTTTGGAGGTCCTGATTCTTAAGAAATTCTTGTTTTTCTGCCAATTATTTTGATTCTTCCCTGTGCGAACAGTTTTACCGCTTCTGCATAAATCGCGTGTTCCTTTGCAAGGACTCTTTTTGATAATGTCTCTTCTGTATCATCATCTTTTATTTTGACTACTGCTTGTAGAATGATTGGACCAGTGTCAACTCCTTCATCAGCAAAATGAACTGTGCATCCGGAATATTTCACACCATAATCAAGTGCCTGTTTTTGTGAACGGAGTCCTGGAAACGATGGTAAAATTGCAGGATGGATGTTCATGATCCTGCCTTTGAAATGTCTGATAAACTCAGGACTCATTATTCGCATGAATCCTGCAAGACATACTAGTCCATTTTTTGGTGTCAAGTTATATTTTTCCAATAATGATATAATCTTTTTATCATACTCCCAATCTCCGCCTTTGATTCCCTTCGATTCTATAACTTGAATTTTGATGCCAAGTTTTTTTGCAACAACCAGTCCTTTAGCATTGACATTATTTGAAATAACTATTACAGGTGTAATTGCGATTTTGTTCTTTTTGATTGATTTTAAAATATATTCCATATTACTTCCTCGTCCTGAAATTAAGATGGCAAGATTGATCAACTATAAAAAATTAATTTTGCATTCAAATAAAGTATATGGCTTAATAATTTCTTGAAATCAACGGCTCCATTGAAATCATCAATGGCAAAAAATTTAGGATAAAGCGTAATTTACATGAAAAAATTGTTGATTTCTACTATATGAGACACAATTTATGATAAGTTTTTTAATAACAATCGATTATCAAATATATGGATGCAACAGATGAACAAATCAAAAAGGCATTAATTACACTAACTGTTGAAAACATCCTTCTTGAAATGGGAAAACCAGCTCTTGATGCATTTACTAAGAAGCTTTACAAAAATTACAATTGTTATATTCCTGACTGTATTGACCACCCTGAATACCTCAATCAGGTACTAAAAGAAATGTATGGAAATTCTTACAAGGCCATAGTTTCTGAGATAATGGACAGCTTGGCAGAATTTTCTCACCAAAAACTTATTGCAAATTTTATTAAAATCATTAGTGACTGATGTGCAAACACTTTTAGAAAAAATAACTTCATACAAATTTTTATTATCGTCACTATTAGCTACTGGTTTCATAATGGTACTTGCAAATTTTCTTGCTGAAAAAACTAGATCACTCGTAACAGATTTGTTGTTTATACCTGTAACTGGAGCAGTGTTAGTTTTGTCAATAATTATGGCTATGAGATTCAGGGCATCCGGTAAACATGGAAAAGCCTGGATTATATTTGCAGTATTTGCCTTGACATGGTTTACTGCAGAACAAGTGTGGACAGTTTATGAGCAGATATATGAAATTGATCCATGGCCTTCTCTTGCTGACTTTTTTTATCTTTCTGGGTATCCACTATTATTTGCATTTTCAATATTTTATTTACTCCCCTTAAGAAGGGCAATCTCGAAAAAACTCGTAATTTCTTCATCATTAATATCCATTACGTTATTGGTTCCTACTCTTATCCTGACATATCAAACTAATTCGTCAGAAAATGGGTTTGAAACTGCATTGGCAGCAAGCTATCCTATACTAGATGCAATAGTCTTATGCCCGGCATTGATAGGTGTTTCATTGTTTTTTAAAGGAGAAGTGAATTTTTTGTGGTCGCTTAT
>JBGOUS010000167.1:0-3195 GCA_041477675.1 Nitrosopumilaceae archaeon | reverse complement strand
GAGTTAGCACATCTCTGATGTTTGATATCAGAGAAAGACTGGAGTAACTACCCAGCTCTGATATGGCTTGATATTCAATTCTTGAAACTATGACTTATTTTAAATGGATTTGATTCATATTTGTTCCACAGATTCAAATATTATGAAAAAAATCATTCTAGGGGTTACAATTGGAATATCGATATTGGTTGCTCTGGCGGCAGTTTTCCTTTTTTGGCCTTTGGCCATTAATCAAGATGAATCAATTAACATTTCACAAATTGACAATTTCATGGTCTTGGAAAAAGCTATTGGGGTTTATCAGGTACAGTTTAGTCTTGGGGATGAAAATTCTACCGCAGCATCTGATGCTAAAATAGAATTTACCATAAATGCTGATGGGAAGCAAATAATTTCTCAAAATTTTGAGATTAAAGCAGACGATTTTAAAACTTTAACTGATCCCATTGACGGAAAAAAATTCATCATCTATAGTTGGGAAATCAATGATAAAATAATAGTGCAAGGTGGTTCTGCTCCTGCAGCAGCACATATCAAAGTAACTTTGCCAAACGGAAAAACATTTTCTTCAGATTCTGATATCGCCCGGCGCGGTTACTGAATCCAGTTTGTTTCCCCAGTTTGAAGTGTGTATCAAAACAAGCTAACTTGAATCTATAATAGAAAGATGATTTGGGTTAGAATCAACGATTCAAAATATAAACAGAAAAACAATCGCAGCCGTAATTGTTTTCTTGCTCCTTTTTCCTGCCGTTTCAGGTATCTTGCCAGTCCCTGTTGCTTCGCAATCAAGTCCACGTTTTGACTATCAAGAGATTGCAAAGAGAATTTGTGAAGCCATGGATGCCATACGTCCTACGTATAACACACAAGAAGCACATTTTGGTATGTTATATGAAGAAAACCAAGGATGTCAGACTGAAGGTCCGCAAAACAAAGACTGGGATACGTTTGGATTCTGGACAGTAGCAACATGGATTCAGGAAGGACACCAATATCAGGAAAACATTGCTGAATTAACCTCAATTTTCACATACAAGGACGCGGTTTATTCAAGACAGGTAACTGTTGGAGCTCATCAGGGGTTGTTCATGATCTCTTCTGATGCAACCAAGCTTTACACCATTCTTTACTGGGGAGATTCTAGCTTGTTTGCAGAATTTGGTGCAGAGAAAAACATCATTCTTAGTTCCCTTGATGAAGACAAGAAAAATGCACTCTATAAGAAAATGCAGGACGATGCCCTAAGGTATGCGCAAACACTGGAATCTTCACTAGTCCAACACGATGCATATGACATTCTTGTCGGTGAAAAACCGGAAAAGTTGCCAATAATATTTTTGCCAGGAGTTGCTGGATCCTGGCTCTACGCAGAAAGGGGCTCATCAACTGATCAAACTTGGCCAGTTGGTGGAACTGACACAAAATACATGTTCTTAAAAGATGATGGGATTAGTCCAGCCGATAGCTCAGTAACGATAAAAGCTACTGACATACTTCAGAGCGGAGGTCCTCTTAATTTCTATGGAGGTATGGTGGACTATTTGACATCAAAGGGATATGAGTTGAACAAGAATCTATTTCTGTTTCCATATGATTGGAGATTGGATAACACAAAACACGTTTCAGACCTTGATAAACTGGTAGATTCAGTAAAAACAAAGACAGGTGCAAAAAAAGTGATTCTTATTGCCCACAGCATGGGAGGCCTTATCTCAAAAGCATATGTTAACAATGAAGGAAAGGACAAGGTTGATTCGCTAATTACTATAGGAACTCCATTTTTTGGCGCGGTAAAACCATACTATGCACTGGTCAATGGATATGATTTTGCAAATCCCTTTGTGACTCAGCTTTCAATGAAGATAATGGCGCAAAACGCGTCCGCTGTGTACCAGCTGCTGCCTCAGGTTCCCTTTATCTATGATACCGAATTGCAAAGAGACCTTACACTTGAAGAATCACAGAAAATAAAATACAAGGAAGTCAAAGAAGGAAAATTATCTTATTACGTGACTGGGGATAATTCTTGGTTCTTAAACGACAAGCTAGTAAAAAAATCAAACGCGTTTCACGCAAAAATTGGACCAAAGTCAGATCCTGTTGCTCTTCAAGGCGGAGTAAAACATTATGTTATAATTGGATATGGAGTTTCCACATTATCTGAATTCCTGATTTTTGACATTCCAAAAGAAAATCAACATCTGGAGTTACTTGGAAGATCTGTCAAGCTTGCACCAAACTTTGATGACGGTGACGGGACAGTACCTATCTGGTCGTCCCAAATCTCAAAAGTGACATCAACTTATTACATCCACCACACTGCCGCTGCATCGGCTGAACATGGAAAACTTACAGACAATCCCGAAGTCCAGAAAATCGTTGGCAGCATTTTAGATAAAAAACCACTTTCTACAAATTCTTATACTCCACCTGACGAGCTTTCAAAGACAGATCACACAAGATTTTCCCTTCAATCAGATGCTCATATGACCATACTGGACCCGACAGGGGCTGGTCGTCTTGGAATGAATGAAAAAGGCGAGACCCAGGAGACCATACCTGCTGGAACCTTTCTTGCAATTGACGGAGCAGAATATGCATCAGTATCGGATCTTGATAAAAAGTACAAAGTCCAAGTTACAGGAACACAGACAGGACAGTTCTTGTTAGGTATTGATGTAACAAAAGATGGCATCAAGTCAAGCTTTTCCTATCCAGAAGTCTCGGTGAAGAAAGGAGATTTAGCAGAGGTTGAATTTGTTCCTAGTACTGTAAGCAACGCACTTCCAGACCTAAAAGTAAAGAGTGGTGGATCCGTGACAAGCTTGGCTGCAGAATTTAAGGGAACTGAAAAAATCTCGCCATCAAAATTTGAAGTTGCAGGTGATTCTGGTGTGAAAGATAAGGGAGACAGCCAAGACAACAATACCATCGTTCCGCAAAAAGGATGTCTTATTGCAACAGCAGCTTTTGGATCAGAGCTAGCTCCTCAAGTACAACTACTACGAGAAACCAGAGATAATATTTTACTTCACACGAAATCAGGAACCACATTTATGAATGGATTCAATGAATTCTATTATTCGTTTAGTCCAACGGTAGCAGATTGGGAAAGGCAAAATCCAATCTTTAAGGAAATGGTAAAAGCAACTATCACGCCGCTGATAACGTCACTCTCAATTTTAAATTATG
>JBGOUS010000107.1:0-4315 GCA_041477675.1 Nitrosopumilaceae archaeon | reverse complement strand
TGAGAAATTATTAAACTTCAATAATTTTTTGTCTGTATGTTTTAGTACATACCTATCCTTTATAATAAATTTAAATTACAAAAAATGCGTGAACGACAGGATTCATCCAATGACAAATGAGCGAGTTGGAATTTTTAATGATGATAACAGAAGGGAGACAAGCAAAAACTTTCTGGATTCTTTGACTGCAATAGTAATTGATGATAGTTTGGACATTGTTGAACTTTTTAGTACTTGTCTAGAGTTAAAAGGGATTAAAGTTATTGGTAAAGGTTATGATGGCAACGATGCCTTTGAATTATTTAAACAATTAAGGCCTGACATTGTGTTCTTAGATATTATGATGCCAAAATATGACGGATTTTATGCGCTAGAAAAAATCAGAGGGATAGATCCACAAGCTAAAATACTAATGGTAACAGCAGATCTAAGTAGTGAAACTTCGGAGAGACTGGCAGGACTAGAATCAACTGCGATCCTCTACAAGCCTTTTGATTTCGATGTTTTATTAAGGACAGTAGATATGTTGATGCGTTCTAGCGTAGTAAATAGCATGGCCTTCAAGGGTTCTACTTTGTCAATGATTTAAAAAGAGTTAACGGGATCAAAAGTGGTTTTAAATCGCATATGAAATGTACAACTAAATCAAAATGATAAACCTGACTTCATTTTGCTTCACTTTGCAAGAATTAAGAATTTTGTTATTATCTTAAACATTCTCTAACAAATCCTTAACGTTATCAATTACTTGCCCTCAACAAGGTTGAATATCTGAAAGGTACCGATATGGATTATATTATAGATCCTTTAGCGTCACTTCAATTTCTTTTGAAAGCATGAAATCTAGGCAGTTTCTGAATTTCGTTATTTACTTTACGGTTATAGTTCCCGACATCCATGGATGGAGAATACAAGAATAGGCATATGATCCGGATTTGTCAAACTTGACAGTAAATGTCTCTGATGAACCAGGAAAGTCTTTACTTTGTCCTTTTGGTACCAACAAGCCAGAGTTGACATATTGCTCTGTGCCGTCCATGGTATAGTTTGCGTTTGGTGCTTGCGTGGTTACTTTTCCATTTGAATCAATTACAACTGGAAAATACACTCTTGCATTGACTGCAATTACTGCACTTCCTTTGCCATCTCCGGATGGTACCAGCAACGGTTCACTGTTTGATCCTGGGGGTATTGCAACCAACTGGCTAGGATCTGAAATTGCATATGGACCCTCAAAGGCTGTAAACTGGTCAGGATTTTTAAGGAATGTAACGGTATGCGGTTCTGCAACTTTGGTTGGATTGTACCACATCACAGTATCGCCTACATTAATTTCTAAATTTGATGGGTAATAATTTGTTGCTACAATCCGTCCAGCGCCTCCACCTGCCTTTACTTTGTAGATGCCAGTGGAATCATCAAAATAATATTTGTGACTAGTGGTTATACCATCCATCGCATGTGCAATGGGGTTTGGCACCAGCAAAATTATAGTTAAAAAGGACGCAATAGCTGCTGTAGTTAATCCTAAGGCTAAATAGCTGTGTTTCACTAATTTCTAGATTCTTTAACCTACTATATGTATTTTAGCTCCAATACATGGAAGCGATAGTATAGTTGCTCGTCTTTCTTAACAATTTTTGATAAAACTGATTGTGATATTTTTTATGCATAAAAACATCACAAAATTCTATTGACCAATGGTAGAATTTGTTTAAAATATCTTCATATATCATTATAGAAAATTATCTTCATGTCAAAACCTGAATCAAAAGGGCAAAAGTCACAAAAAGAATTAGACATCATACTATCGAGACTTAATGCCCTTGAGGTGTCTTCAACAGATAATTTCCAGAAATCAATTATTGGTGTTTTACGTGCGCTGGTGCAAACCCAGATTCACTCTTTGGATGAACTTGAGCACATCAAAAAAGGAATGGATCTACTCATGATGCAGATCTTCAAAGTTGAAAACAAAGTAAATTCGTCACTTTAGAACCATTTTTCTACAACCAAACAACATTTCATTAAATGTCATTTTCTAGGATCTTTGGTTTTTCCATCTTGTTTCATAACATGATGAGCTACTGGCGTATGGTAAAAAGATGCAAATAAAAGATTAAATTCAGGCTTTCGTTGCCTTGAAGCAAATGAAAGAACCTCATAATTACAAGCATGTAGGTATAGGAATGATCGCAGTAGCTGGTTCTCTTGCTGCTATTGGCATCCTTGTTCTAGTATTACATAGCCAACCGTTCTTTTCAGACAGTATGATGAATGAAAAAATAAAACAATCTGAGGAAATGATCAAACGTGCCGCCGAGAAAGGAAATACTACTGGTGATAAATTGGCAGAACCAAAACCAGCAGCGGCTATCTTGTCTGTATATCTAAAGTAGGTCTTCATCTATTTGTTCTATTGTGTCAATGTATTGTTTGCAGGTGCAGTATGGAATCAGGCATTTTCCAGCCTTTGCAAGCGATGGGCTATCCTTTGAAGTTTCATGTGCTACGTCAGAATGATGGCATCTCCTGCAATTCATGTTTGAAGGAAAATCCTTCCTTTATTTAACAATTGAATTAAGAGAATTGGTTAAAAAATTTTTGACTCACACAATGGCTGAATCTATTAACTAGTTTTAAAAGGACGAAATTTAATAATTGTAATTTACTATCCAAAAATCTTCTAAATAAAAGAATTATGTCTCCTTATTTTTTGGAGAATAGCTTCGTTGCTTCTTGAATCACTGCGTCTGCCTTATCTTTTAGCATTTTCTCATAGGATGGGTTCATTAGTTCATATCCGCTACATAGGAACTCAAATTTGTCTACTAGTGCAAATTGAGTTTTTCCACTATAGGATTCTTCATGATCCGTCTCTGTATCAACCCAATAATTTTGTACACTGCAATCAGTGTATACAAAATGTCTGTATACGGTATCGCCATTTTGTAGATAGACATCAACCTCGAACTGACTAAACTCGTTTCGCATGTTTGACTGTTCAACAAAAGTCCTGTCTACTGCTTCGTAAAGTAATGGTCTGTCGTTACTAACTATTCCTTGCAATGCAAAGACAGGTGATTTATTGCGAATAAATCCACTTGTTTGACTAAAGACTTTGAATGTGTCTATTTCTTCATCTCCTGCTCTGAAATGAAAGACAGTTTTGATAGCAATACCGTTGATACTATCAGTATGTGGCATTTTATCTTCAGCAAAGGTTTTGGTTTGACTTCCATATGATATTAAAAGAACTGATGTTACAATCACAGAGGCAACGATTACAAGTGACACTTTATTTTTGAAAAGATTTGATATGGATTGATAATTAAAAGGTGTTTTCATAGAGACCATAGAGATCTACTGTGTTTATAGGATCTATATAAATAAAATGCTGAAACTCAGACCGTTTATTTTTTTATGAATTTAGATTACTATAATTATATGAAATGAAAAATCTCAACCATGTCGTTCCAGTTTTGGTAGCAAGTATCTGACTTTATGATGTGATAAAACACTTGATGAAATAATTAATCTTTATGCGTACAGCGTATGGTCAACCTAGGAATTAGGAGGATGGGCAAGTTCTTCAAGTATCCCATTTACAAATCTTCTATGCTTTGTCTTTTCCATCTCAGTCTTGGCTACTTTCGATATCTCTGTCTTCAATTCGTCATCATTTTGTAAACATGACTTGAGGGCATTGTAATGCGTTAACACTATAGAATCATTTTCTTCAAGGGTTATTTTGCTTAATAATTTTGTGACAGTTTCAATTCTAATCAGTAAAGGCATCTTTGGGAAACAATATCGTAGTATGTCTCCAATGATTTTTTGGTGTCCTTCGCCAATTATCGCTGGGATTCTAAATTTTGGCATGCCAGATAATGTTTTAACAATTTCTTCTAATGGGTTATCATAATCCATACAATACTTTGTCATCAGAGGAATAAACTGATGGAAAGTACTGTCCTCAAATTGGTATGCAGTTTTAAGATTGCGATTAGCTTCTTGTGCTGATTCGGTCACAAGAAAAAGTAAACTCAGTGGATCTATTGTTACGCGTCTGCTATAGACTAGCGGGTGGCTAACAAACATTTGATTCAGTCTTGATAAGGTGTGGGCAAATGTGAGGCTACGCTGATGACCTACTTTCATCTTTTTGGCTATCTTTAGAATTACGAGTAGAAACAAGAGATAATTTTTTACACTTACCTCATTTGTCAGACTGAGAGTCTCAAACTCATTTGTAAATATCTCAATGATTTTAAGAATTCGTTCTTGCTTGTTCATCTTGTGTAGGTCTGATCTT
>JBGOUS010000120.1:0-4067 GCA_041477675.1 Nitrosopumilaceae archaeon | reverse complement strand
TCATGAACCCCAATCGATGTCTTCTTTCGTCTTCTTCCTATCCCATTATGAAGGTCTTCCTGCATAGTAATTATTTGTCTTATTGTTTCATTGTCAAGTTTTCCATTTTTTGCTACTACAGATGTGATAAACGGTCTTACTTTTCTGACTGATGGATCTACTTTAATAGAATATTTTCCTTTTTTGATTTTTAATTTTGGCATTCCTGTTTTGATTCCAAGGAGTCCTTGTAGACCTGATGCAATTCCATAATCTGTTGAATAATCAGGCCTGTTTGGACTGTATTCTACAGAAATGTGATCCTTTGTTTGTTCTTCAACATCTAGACCGATGAATGGAAGTGTCGAGATGATTTTTTTTTGTGATATTTTTTTACCAAGAAGTTTTTGCAGCCTATTGAAATACAATGTTACTACGGGCATTTTGGTACACTCCTTAGCCAACTCAAGTTGTTATTGTAAAGCTCACGAACATCACCTAATGCAAATTTTAGCATGGCTATTCTTTCAATGCCTCCTCCCCAAGCAAGCACAGGGTTTGTAATTCCTAGTGGTTTAGTAACTTCGGGTCTGAATATCCCCATGCCAAAAAGCTCTACCCATTTGCCAAGTTTTTCATTATAGACCATTGATTGTAATGATGGTTCAGTGTATGGAAAGAATGTTGGCCAGAACTTGACTTTCTTGAGACCCATCTTGTAGTAAAATTCACGTTGTAGACCCATCAAGTCTCTAAGTGTAACGTTTTTTCCTACAACAACTCCCTCTACCTGGTTAAACTCTACAAGATGTTTATAGCTGACCTTTTCATTTCTAAACACTCTTCCAACTGAGAAAATTCTTGCCTCATCCGGATTATTGTCTGCCAGATGTCTTATTGTTACACATGTAGTATGTGTACGTAAAACCATTCTTTTTGCTTCTTCAAGTTTCCAGTTATAATGCCATCCCTTTTTGTGAGATTCTGATACTTTGGCCATTTGGTTAGGTGTAGCAAATTTGTTTGCACTAGTATCCTTTAGGTAGAATGTGTCTTGCATTTCTCGCGCCGGATGATCCTGTGGAGTAAAAAGTGCGTCAAAATTCCAAAAGCTTGATTGTGTAAGGTTTCCAGATATTTCTGTAAATCCAAGACTAACAAAAATTTCCCTTACTTCGTTTATGACATCTTGTAGTGGATGAGATCTTGCTGCAAAAACTTCTGGCGCAGGGGCTTCCACGTCAATGGCCAATCTGGCATCAACAGTAAAGGGTGTAGTTTGTGTTATTGGGTTTTCTACGTCATTAGCACTTACCACGACACCAGCTGAAGATGAATTAGTTTGTGTTATCGGAGTTTCTAATCCTTGTTTTGTTAGATTTATTACTGTAGTTTTTATCGAATCAAGAAGAATAAAGTTAGGTCTTTTTTTAAGAGACTCAAAAGCGGATTTGTTTTTTATCTCTGAAAGAGGTGTTTTATTAGCTAGAATTGAAAGCAATTCTTCTTCTGGAGAATTTGTTATGTTGTCCTTTAGTGTGATAATGTTTGAAGTCTGGCCTTTAGCAATCTCAATCCATCCGTTTTGTCTTGCGTTTGAGATGGCAGCGTTAAATTCATCCTCTGAGACGGCAGTTCTTGCACCTTCAAAAGTGCATACTTTATGTTTTGCAAGATGATTTACAAGTCTCCTCTCAGGAAGACCTTTCTCAGCAGCCTCCTTACCATTTTCTCCAAGACTGGCAAAGGAAACTTCAGATTCATGAACATCTACCAAATTTTTGTATTTGAGCCACTCAACACCTCTTCTTACTTGATCGATGACAAGTTGTGCATTTTTTGCAAGTTCATCATGCGTTATGTTAGGTGTTTCTTTTAGGGCCTTGATTATTTTATGTTCAATTGGATGAAGAACTTTCGACATCATCACAAAAAGCAGAAAAGACTTTTTAAACCTTAACCTATCTGAATGATGAATGTCAGGCGACGAGTTCACAGTTACTCCATGGAGTGTTGAAGGTGATGTTGATTATGACAAACTTATTCAGAAATTTGGTACAGAAAAAATTTCACCTGATCTGCTTGAGAGAATAAAAAAGAAAACTGGAGAATTACATCCTATGCTAAAGCTTGGTTATTTTTTTAGCCATAGAGACTTTGACAAGGTTTTATCTGAGTATGAAAAAGGAAACAAGTTCTATCTTTACACAGGCAGAGGACCATCAGGCTCAGTACACATGGGGCATCTTCTTCCATGGATTTTTACAAAATATTTACAAGATAAATTTGATGTGAACTTGATCTTCCAGATTACAGATGATGAAAAATTTCTTTACAGTGATGACAGATCGTTTGATGATGTATCAAAATTTACCTATGAAAATATCTTGGACATCATTGCGGTAGGATTTGATCCCCAGAAAACAAAGATCCTAATAGATTCCAAAGACATCAAACGGATCTATCCGATTTCTCTTGAGATTGCTAAAAGAATAACATATTCCACAGTAAAGGCAGTTTTTGGTTTTCAGAATTCAACTAATATAGGAATGATTGGATTCCCGCCCATTCAGGCAGCTCCTTGTTTTCTCCCCTCCATAATAGAGGGTAAACCTACTCCTGTTCTCATACCTGCTGCTATAGATCAAGATCCATATTGGCGAGTAACAAGAGACATTGCAGAAAAAATTGGATACCCAAAACCCGCACAAATTCATTCTAAATTCCTTCCTGGTCTTGGAGTGAAAGGAAAAATGTCTTCATCGATCCCAGAAACTGCGATATTTACAACAGATGAAGAAGAGATTGTTGACAAAAAGATTTCAAATTCATTTACTGGAGGTCAACCAACGATTGAACTACAACGCAAATTAGGAGCTAACTTCAACATATGCCCAGTATTTTGGTATTTACGATATTTCTTTGATTCTGAAAAAGATTCTGACGAACGCGCAAGAAAATGTAAGAGTGGCGAACTTTTGTGTGGCGAATGCAAATGTGATCTTAAAGATGCGACAAAGCCTTTCATATTGGATTTTAAGAAAAAAAGAGAAAAAGCAAAAGACCAGGTAAACAGATTCTTGTTTGAATAAAGTCATGAAAAAAAAGATCATATGCGAAGACGAGTATGAAGCACAGAAACTCTCTAGTTTAATTTATGTAAAACAGGATGAAGAGCTATTTGTCACTGGAATTATAGAAGTTATTGAAAACGAAGTCATTATATCTGCAAAAGATAAATCAGCACACAGTATTCTACTAAAAGACAAATTTGAGGTAGAATCATTTGCAGACTTTATACAATCTGTTATTGAGAAAAAACACAAGATAACAAAAACCGCAGTCTTTAATGAGATAGTTGAGATAACAAAAGAGTAAACTAAACTAGTGATTTGTCCATTTCAGTACTCATTATTTCTTGTACCTTGAGAAAGTACAATCTAGTTGAATAAGGCATTTCATTCAAGTGGTTTTCTATTGCCATCATAAAATACCTCACAGCACGCTTTGATATATCCAAATTGAATTTCATCGACAATACAGGATCTTGTTTGACATTTATCTTGTCTACTAACCATGGAGGAGCCATATCCTTTGCTTCTTGTATGACTTTTTTGTACCAATATGCTATGTTTTCTGGATTAAGACCGTCTTTTAGTTCTGCCACGTCGGCAGATATTTTGTTTAACATGTGATTGGTCAGGTTTTTCATCATCAGATGCTAGAATTTTTTTGTTTTATTTTAGTTACTCAAAGATAGACAAGTTGTTAGTCAATTCAACGCAAATTTCCTTCAATATCAATTTCAGAGTTTTTGATTCGAGTTGTAGAAATGCGTTTACCATCTTCTGCAAGAACCATTGGAACGCCTACAATTTCTACAGGAGAAAGATGCTTTTGGATGCGCAATTTGTTTAATATCTCACCTTGTTCTATCATTTCTTCACTAACAACCAGTGCTTCCACTTCATTTTTCAAAATAGCAGGACCAAAGTCGTTATCGAGTTTGCTTATCTCATAGTTAGAATTTGGAAAATTTTTATTTATTATAGATTTCAGCGACTCTAGTCTCTGAGAATAATTGTGTA
>JBGOUS010000049.1:0-6765 GCA_041477675.1 Nitrosopumilaceae archaeon | reverse complement strand
TGAATTATATATTTGGTAAAGTGGCTGAGCGTCTTAAATCCCAATAAAAATTTATCAAATCCTCATAAACTCTTCAGGTAAGGGATCCATACACTGCATTTCTTACTGTGCATTTGTCTAGTTCTAATCATTGTGTTGCACAAAAAGTTCAAGCATGGTTCTACCTTTGTCCGTTATAGAATACATCATGTTTGATCTTACTGCCATTTTTGTCACAAAATTATACTTCACACAAAGGTGCAGGTAATTCAAAAAAGACTTTTTCATCCTTATGTTTGATTTCATATAAAGATCTGAAAAAGTCATAGGATTATACTTTAACTGGTATAGTAATTTCAGAAGTGATATAGTGCTAAAATCACGAGTTCTGGCCTTGACAGAATCTAATATTTGCTCGTCTCTACTTATTATAAAGTTTGAGAACTGTTCTGCCACCTCTAATGGTATGTAAGTCATTCGTGTTTTCATGTTACCGTAATGGTACGGTATCTTACCTTATTAACTTTAACTCAAAATTTTTTTGAGCTGTATGGAAGCTTTTTTTCAACCAATACAATTTGTTTTTATGCTAGTCGCAGAAATGCTTGATATGCATAGTGCGTTTGTTTTGATGAATGCAGAACTTGGTAAGGAAAATAAACTTGTCAAGGAACTAAGGCAGATCCCAAATGTCAAAGAAGTATACGGTGTATACGGTGTGTATGACGTATTAATGGAAATTGAAGCAGACTCGATGGAAACTTTACGTGAAACAATCACTACAAAAATCAGAAAATTAGATGGTGTCAAATCTACCTTAACTATGATAATTGTAAAAGATCAATGAGCGCCAATAATATTGGCTTATAATGTACTGATAAAACAGTGTAGCAATTGGCAGAAAGTTTACCCTTAATGCTGGGTTGGTTGACCGAACTTATTTTTGCAAGCTGGCTCTTGTCATACGGTGCAGAACATCTCGCAGAAAGATGGGGACCAAGATTTGTAGGCAGAACACTGCTAAGTATTGCTACTACATTGCCAGAGATTGCAATTGTAGGATCTGCAGCTAAAGATGGATCTTATGATACTGCAATCAGCGCTGCACTTGGAAGTAACCTCTTGATGATGACCTTAGGTCTGGCAATAATGTTGATTATTGCAACAACTAAACTTTCAAAAGCACCCATGAAGTATATTGATGTAAAACAGTTCAAGCTTGACACTATAATGCTGATAATAACTGCAATTGCAGGTGCAGTCATGTTTGTTGATGGTTATGAAATTGTCGATGGAATAATATTTTCAGTCATGTTTGTAACATATCTTTACCTTGCATTTCGTGAGGTAAAAAAAGAAAAAGCAGAAAAACTAGAAAATGAAGTACATGAAGAACACAAAGTAAGACAATCACAAAAGCACTTTATCAGATCACTTTTGATTTTCGCTGCAGGCACTGCAGGCATATTCATAGGTGCAGAACCATTTGTTCATTCTTTGGAAGGTTTAGCTATTGAAAGTAAAATATCAATAGCTGTGCTAGCTATTATAATTGCACCAATAGCTGGAGAAATGCCAGAAAAAATATCCATGATGATCTTAGCAAGAAAAGGAGCAGCTGGTGCATCAATTGCAGTAGCAAACGTTCTTGGTTCAAAAATTTTAAACAACACATTGCTTCTTGCAGTGGCGATTTTTGTAGCAATATCAATTCGTGGATTTGCCGAAAAGATTCTCAACAACACTCTGTTAGAATATCAAATGATATTAGTTACCGTGATTACGCTTATTGCAATAATTCCAATACTAAAAAACAAGTTAGGATTGAAAACAGGGGTAATGCTTTTGATCTTATACATTGTTGGCATAGGACTGCAGTCCATATTGCCAAGTCTTTAAATTGAAACTACCTTGATTCCTTCTACTTGTATTGATGGCGTAATTGCAGGAAGCGAATGCCAATTCAATACATTCTTGGTGTCATTTCCTATAGCTGATATGTTTTGTAGTAGTACAGGAAGATTGTGAACTATACGAACAGATTTGCCAGGATTTTTAATTCTACCATTTTCTATTATTTTGATTCCGCTTCTTGCCGTACAAGAAAAATCTCCCTGTTCGGGATTTACAGCATAAGTATACCATAATCTTCCAACAAGTAATCCTTTTTTTGTATTTTTGATCATCTCATCTTTTGACACTCCATTTCCACTAATCATCAAGTTGTGTGGAGATGGAAAAGGAATTGGTTGAGCAGATCTTCCTACTGGAGAACCAGGTCTGCTTGCGTTACCTGTAGATTCTTTGTTTTCTTTGAATGCATAAAACGAATCAGAAAAAGTATTGGCAAAAATCCCTTTATCTATTAGAGGTCTAGGTGTGGTCGGTATTCCTTCATCGTCAAACGGTTTACTTCCAATTCCTTCAGGATAATGAGGATCGTCAATTAGGTTAAAACTTTCATGTGCTATTTTTTCTCCTATCTTATCTACAAAACAACTTCTTTTTTCTGAATATATTTTAAGATTAAAGTTTGGTGCAAAAACAAAGGCAAGCATTTCTCCTATAGCATATGGTTCAAAAATTATACTGTATGTTTCTGATTCACATTTTTGTGGATTTATTGAATTTACACACATGTCTGAAGCTTCATTACCTACTGATTCTGCGTCAAATCCATTAGTTGTTCTTGAAGACATGTCTCCAATGCCACTAACTGGAGAACTTCCAACATTTGATTCAGCATTTATGGTGCCAGCTATGTAAGTTGCTTTATCAGAGCAATTCAAACCATTGCTGTTTGCAATTTCAATTTTTTCGGAAACAACATTCAAAGAACCAGACACAGCTGTAACTCTCTTGTCTTTTGTTGAGGCATTAATCATTGTGTAAACAATATCTGCAGCTTGTTCACCTGAAATATTAACAATCTTTTGATCAAATGTATTTTGTAGCGACAAGAATTTAGTACTTTGTGGTAATGATTTCCAGTAATTTTTTGGTTTTACAAGTGAGGTTGATTTCAAGGCTGATTCAACTACATCATTTTTGTCTAGATTCGATGTTGTAGCCGAACCGATTCTTTTTTGATGTATTATTCTTACAGCAAGTGATCTTTCTTGATTCTGTTTTACCTCTGCTATCTCAGAATCAGTTATTCTGACTGTAATTATCTTTCTTTCTGAAAAAAATGCCTCATACTCATCTATGTGTAAAGCTTTAGCTTTTGAAAGCACTGCATCGCACGCGGACAACTATCATCGCCTATTGGTTTTGAATCTATATTTGTCTAGTTTTATCAATTCGTGATAAGAACCAAATTGTGATGTGTCATCTACCATGTCCAAAGCATCTTCTTTTTCTGATTCATAGGTCTGTATTATTTTGTACAGAGTAGTTCGTTGAGCTGGAATCCTTCCTATTTGCCTTATGAAATTTCTAATTTGTTTTGGTTTTAATAGCTGACCATGTTTTGCTCCAGCTGCGGTAGAGATACTTTCATTAATCAATGTGCCACCAAAATCGTTTGCACCCCATGCAAGCAAAAGTTGTGACATGTTTCCTCCCTCTTTTACCCATGATATCTGAATATTGTTTATGAAATTGTTTAACATTATTCTTGATACGGCATGCATCAAAAGAACATCATTACCGTCAGCACCACTTCTTATTCCATCGTGTAGATTGTGTTTATACATGGGGGCTTCGGTGTGTATGAAACTCAGCGGAACAAACTCTGTGAATCCGCCAGTTTCTTTTTGTATTTCGCGTATTAATGCAATGTGTTTAGTTCTGTCTTCTGGAGTTTCTAAATGCCCAAACATTATGGTGGAAGTTGAAGGAATTCCGAGTTTATGAGCTGTCTTGATCACTTCTATCCAGTTTTTGACACCTATTCTTCCCGGTGATATTTTGTCCCGCATTTTTTGATCTAAAATTTCTGCGGCAGTTCCTGGGAGCGAATCGACTCCGGCGTTTTTTAACCTTATCAGATATTCTTTTATTGTCAAGTCTGATCTCATGGCACCATAAAGCACTTCTTCTGGAGAAAATCCATGGATGTGAATATCCGGAATCTCTTTCTTTATTTCCCTGCAGATATTTTCATAGGTGTTTGCTTCCATGTCTGGAGGTAACCCTGCTTGTATGCAAACTTCGGTTGCTCCAAGGTTTCTAGCCTCCTTTGCACGCCTAACAATTTCTTCTGTTGGCAGGGAATATCCTTCTTCTTCACGAAAATCCCTACTAAATGCGCAAAAACCGCACTGCTTGATACAGACATTTGTAAAGTTGATGTTTCTATTAATGACATAAGTGACAATGTCTCCAACTCTTCTTTTTCTTAATTCATCTGCAACTATTCCAATAAGATGAAAGTCTAAGCCTTTAGCATAAAAAAGCCTTGAAGCTTCCTCTGCTGAAATTTCTTTTTCTGAAAGAGCTCTATCTAAGGTAGCTGCTATTAGCGGATCAGATTGTCTTAAAAGATAATCAAACGATGATGTTTGTACTGTCATGTTAGATACTCCTTTTTTACAAAACCTGCAGAATTTGTAATATCTGACATTCTTTCTTTTAGATCTTGATGTACAAATGAAATGAATTCTGGATATACAGGGAGTCTAGCCATTAGCTCAAATCCTGCTTCTGATGAATTTTTTTCCACGGTATCAATTGAAGGCCAAGCAAACTCTGGATTTACATAATCAGGAGTTATAGGAGATATTCCTCCCCAATCATTTATGCCAACAGAAAGAAAGTCTGAATATGAACTTGGAGAAAGATTTGGTGGAATCTGAATGTTCATTTTTGGCACTATTATTCTAGCAAGTGCTACCATGTTTTTAAAATAGACTTGTTCTGCTGAAGGAAAACTCTTCATTTTTGTGTCAATCTTTGGCTGAAAGTTTTGCAAAATGATTTCCTGAATGTGTCCAAATTTTTTATGAATTTTTTTTATTGCATATAAAGAATTAATAATCTCAAGAGCAGTCTCCCCAATACCAATGAGTACTCCTGTAGTCATTGGAATTCCGAGCTCACCTGCGTCTTCCAAAACCCTAAGTCTTGCTTTAGGATTCTTACTTGGTGCAAATTGGTGTGGCATGTCATTTCCAGAAAGACGTTCACTAGAATTCTCAAGCATCAAACCTAAACTGGAATTTGTTTTTTTTAATTCGCTCATTTCCGATTTTGTTAGATTGCCAGCATTTGTGTGAGGAAAAAGCCCTTCTTTAAGTGAAATTTCTGAAGCATGTACTAAATATTCTGCAGTACTGCCAAATCCATTTTCTTTGAGCCATGCTCTTGCTTCTTGATATTTTTGTTCTGGTCTTTCTCCAGTGACAAACAAGGCTTCGGTACATCTGTATTTTTTTCCAATCTTTGAAATCTTGAGAATATCTTGTTTTGACATCATGGACAACTTTGATTGGCCAGGTTCTGACTTGTAAGTACAATACGAACACGTATCTCTACAAAGATTTATCAAATTGAAAAATACTTTTCTTGAATAAGTAACTATCTTCCCCTTGTTTTGATTTCTTAAGATCTGACCAGCTCGATAAAGTTCTAATGGATTTTTCTGTAATTCTTGATAAATCTCACAAATCTCATCCTTTGATGCTTCTTTGCCCTCTAGCGACTTGTTTAATACTTCATATTTTGAAACAAGCTTACTCAATACCACACATACCTAAAGCGGCGGTATTTATGCTTGTACTAGGATTGATTATTGTTTGGTCGTTCTTCAAGAGTTAGTTCAAAATTTGTAACGTGCCCATCTCTAAGTATTTCCAAGTTGATTGTGTCGCCAACTTTCTTTTCACGCTGTAGATAAATCAAAATATCATCAATCTTTCTTATGTCTTTATGATCTACCGACAAAATTATATCTCCTCCGATCTGATATTTGATTCCGTCAATTTCTTTTGTTTCACTAGTTCCATGCAAACCTGCTTTTTCTGCAGGACTGTCTTTTACGACATTTACAATCAAGAACCCCTTTGTATCTTGTAATGCAAGTATTTTGGCAAGATCAGGATCAATATCTGCTCCGGATATTCCAAGCCAGGGATGTTTGTATTTGCCTTCTTTTATCAAAACAGGGACAATCTTTGAAACAGTGTTAGATGGAACAGCAAAACCAATGCCAGAAAACTCGCCAGTCTGAGACTGGATTGCAGTTGTGATCCCAATTACTTGGCCTTTCATGTTAAGCAGTGGTCCACCAGAATTTCCAGGATTCACTGCAGCATCAGTTTGGATTACATCAGGTATTGAAAATGATGCAGTTCCAGGAGTGGATAATAGTCTTCCTAATTGACTTACTATCCCTGATGTCATGGAGCCAGATAATCCAAAAGGATTTCCTATTGCTGCAACTTGCTCTCCTACACGAAGGGTAGAGGAATCTCCTAGGGGCAATGGATGTAAAAGTGAAGTACCAACGTCTACTTTGATGACTGCAAGATCAGTATAAGGATCCGTACCGATGACTTCGGCATTGTAAGACGTTCCATCAAGAAATGTGACCGTGGTTTTTTCCGAACCTTCAACTACATGATTATTTGTTATTATGTGACCGCTAACATCATAGACAAAGCCAGAACCCAAAGAACGGCCATTTGGAAGTTCAACGGACTTTCGCACAGAAACCTTTACTACTCCATCATCGGATTTGTCAAAAAGGTCCACAAGGGAAATTTCCCCTGCATTCTTAATCGAAGTTGTTTGCTCAGTTGTTTCTAAATTTTGTTCACTTGTAGTAATGAGATCCTGTTGTGA
>JBGOUS010000158.1:0-3326 GCA_041477675.1 Nitrosopumilaceae archaeon | reverse complement strand
TGCCCTATATGACGCATCTTCAGAATACTTTGGTGACAAACAAAATTCACAACTACGAACTAACATGATCGATGGTCATATTATTGCAATAGATTTGAGCGAACCAATGGACAGAATTATGGACAAAGACGAAGACTTGGACTATCTTGATGACTACAAACTAATGAATCCATATTTACTAAAGATTGCAAGAGACAAAATAGCAAAAGGAGGTATGGAAGTTCTTGAAGCATTCGAACATGGATTCAAAGATGCGAGAATTGGTCAATATTTAGATTACAAACTAAAGACAAAACCTACTAGTATATCTGAGGAAGATATGATGCAATGCTACAAAAAATACAGGGCAGTTATGGGAACTGCAGGGAGAAATATGGCCCTAAACAGAAAACCGCTTGGAGAGATATTTCATCTTGGCATGGCAAGAGCAGCTGAATCAGTTGGATGTGGAAATGAGATTGAAGATTCTATAAAAAACAAATTTGTTAAAATTCCATCATGGCCCCTTTACTACAGTCTGCTTACTGGTAATGTAAAAAAAGGCTTTGAGCTTACAATAGAAAAAAGTAATCTGTATCTAAATGAGGCAAGACTTGCACTTGAATTATTGCCGGAAAACTTTTCACATAGAAACTTTCTAGAGTTTCTATTTCTGACAGTTGAACATTATAATCTATTTTGGTTCAATCGATTACAAAAAGAAAATCTTTGGTCAGAATTTTCTGCCAATCTTCCAAAGTGATAAACATGATGTGGTCAGAAAAATACAGACCAAAAAATCTACTTGATCTAATTGGAAATGAGGAAGCCAAGGTTTCAATCGTAGAGTGGTTTGGAAAGTGGGTAAAGGGAATAAAACCAATCTTACTTGTAGGTCCTCCGGGTACAGGAAAAACTACCCTTGCAACACTATGTGCAAAACAATTCGGTTATGATCTTATAGGACTTAATGCAAGTGACATGCGAAACAAACAACGAATCCAAGAATTGCTTACTCCTGTACTTGGAAATTCAAGTCTTCTTGGCAAGCCAATGATTTTTGTAGATGAAGTGGATGGTATTCACGGAAGATCTGATTATGGAGGTGTTGAGGCACTTGTTGATATTCTAAAAGAACCCACTGTACCAATAATTTTAGCTGCAAATTCTGACAGATCAGATAAGATGAAAAGCATAAAAAAAGCGACCAAAACAATCCTACTCAAACCTATACCGCCAAGGTTGCTCAGATTATACCTTGAATCAATTCTAAAAAAAGAAGATTCATCACTAAGTCCAGGCACTTTGCTTAGACTTGTAGCAAGATCACAAGGAGATATTCGATCAATGCTTAATTCTGCACAAGCCCTTGTTACTGGATTTGAACCACAAACTGAGAAATCATTTCAATCTGTAGATGTCGAGGAATCAGTAAACGCGTTTTTCAAGGCAAAATCTGTTGAGGAGGCACGAACTATTTTATATTCACTAAGAATTGATCCACGAGAAAAAATTCAATCCTTTTACTCTAGCGTCATAACAAGTGATCTAACAAAAGACGAGATGCAAAAAATGCTCCAGGTTATTTCTGAGGCAGATTTGGTTTATGGAAAAATAATGAAAACTCAGGAATGGAGACTCCTAAGATATCTGGATTCTGTATTGCTGGGTTTATACAAAGAAGGTACAGCTGTACGATATTCACAATTCAATCTTCCATGGCCACTTCTTAGTAGATTAAGATGGGATGGAAAAGCACTACGAGGATTGATATTAACACTTGCAAAAAGAATGCATGTATCAAGAAGTAGTTTTGCTACCTTTTACTTTCCATATTTACTATTCTGCATGAAAAACAAAACTCTTGACTTGGGTCTTGTTGAGACTCAAAATGAAATTTTACAAAAGGAGATGTCTGAATTAAATTGAGCTGGCGTAAAATGCCAATGAAGTTTCCAGGTACGTGTGTAGTTTGTAAAAAGAAGATCGAAATAAATGAGGTAGGGTTGTGGGCCAAGGGACTGGGAGTTAAACATCTTACATGCGCTGAAATTGTAGAACTTCGATGTCTTGTTTGTGGAGGGCCAGCAGGATGTTCTAAATGTGAATTTAGAGAAGACTGTGATCTTTCTATTGTGTCACAACTATGCATATGCAAAAAATGTAATGATTTGGATGATCCCTTTACATCATATCAAAAAGCCGTAAGCAAAAAATTTCCTATGCTAAATCTTAAAGTTTAGACATAGAATGTGTTTTAAAAAGAGAGATTTACCTACAAAATACTAGTGAAAAGTCTTCTAGTTCTTTGAAATCGCTAACAAGTGACAGCAAATCAATCGTTATATCTATCCACTAAACGAATTTATGAAATTCTCATTATTGATAACGTATATCTAAACATAATATGGCAGTAATGTTTTATGATATAGTTTGATAAAAATTCGTAATCTCACTAAAAGGTACGAGAAATTAATAGCTGTTGACAATCTAAATTTGGATATAGAACAAAATGAAGTCTTTGGTCTTCTAGGTCCAAATGGAGCTGGAAAAACCACCTTGATCCACATGCTTGCCACCTTGCTTAAGCCAACATCTGGTTCTGCCACGGTTAATGGATTTGATATAATTTCAGAATCTGATAAAGTTAGATCTAGTATAGGTATTGTCTTTCAGGCTCCAAGCAGTGATGATATGTTAACAGGATATGAAAATCTAAAACTTCATTCTTTACTTTACGGTGTACCTTACAGTACGAGAGAAAAACGCATAGCGGAAGTACTAGAACTTGTGGGTTTGACTGAAAGAAAAAACGATCAAGTAAAAAAATATTCAGGAGGCATGCGAAGGAGACTGGAGGTAGCTAGGGGATTAATTCATAAACCAAAAGTGATGTTTCTGGACGAACCGACATTAGGCCTTGATCCAAGTAGCAGAGAAATAATGTGGAAACACATACAAAAGTTGGTAAAAGAAGAAAAACTAACCATAATTCTGACGACCCACTATATGGAGGAGGCAGATGTACTCTGTGACAGAATCGGAATAATAGACAAGGGAAAAGTCATTGCACTTGATACTCCTTCTAGACTAAAATCCCTTATCGGAGGAGATGTTGTAAAACTCAAAACAAAATCAAGTATCTCTGATATTGAACATTTGAATCTTAAATTTGTTCATAAAATTGAGTCTGTTAATGGGTATATCATTTTGAGTGTAGATAATGCAAGCAGAGATATTCCTGAAATTCTAAATCTTATAGATGTAGAGTGGGTAGAATCGTGCTGGCCAACTCTAAATGATGTATTTTTGTAATTTTGAGGGGGGTGCATCAAGGTGCTAGGTGT
>JBGOUS010000097.1:0-4569 GCA_041477675.1 Nitrosopumilaceae archaeon | reverse complement strand
AAGGTTCACAGAGCAGGCCTTATGGCAAATTATAGAAAATCGGTTGAAAACGCGTTTAAAAATGATACACTGATGGCAATTTCTGCAACGCCAACGCTTGAACTTGGCATAGATGTAGGAGATGTGGATGGAGTGATTTCATCTACAATTCCTGTGAACAGACTAGTACAACGAATAGGAAGGGCAGCAAGAAAGGGTCAAAGGGGATATGCGTTTTTGGTGCTTGGAAACGACCCCATTTCACAATATTACAAAAACCATCCAGATGACTACTTTGAGGATGTAGAGAAGATCTACATTGATCCAAAGAACCCCTTTGTGGAAGAATTCCAAGTTATTGCAATGGCAGCTGACAAGCCGATTGTAAAACATGAGCTAAAAGAACATTTGGAAATAATTGAAAGACATGTTGCTGCAGGAAATCTTGTCTTAATTGAAAACAGATACGTTCCAAATTATTCACAGATCGAATCTTTGTTAAATGACTACAGCATCAGAGGAATCGGAAAATCAATCGATATATTTTTGAATGGAAAAAAAGTTGGTGAACGAGTCCTTCCAATTGCGCTTGAGGAGATGCATGAATCAGCAGTTTATTTTCTGGCAGGAACACGTTACAAAGTAAAGGAACTTGGCTATCCTGAAAAAATGTATGCGAGGCTAGAATATCTCCCAAGAGATTATCCATATTACACCAAAGCACTTACAGAGGAATGGCCAACAATTGAAACAGTTTATGAAAAAAGAAGAGCAAATAGAATCGAAGTTGCATTTTGCAAGTTGCATATACAAAAACGGGTCTATGGTTATGTCAACATTGAACTTGGTTATGAAGTAACCCAGGGACAAAGAGTGCTTTTAGATAGACCGTTAGATTATGATTTTGTCACAAAGGGAATTGTTTTCAAAGCTCCAAGACCTACTAATGAAATCAAGAAAGCAGAAAATGAGGAATATGTGCAAGCAAGTGCGTATCATGCAACAGAACATGTTGTAATAGAAGGAAGCAATATGATAACAGGTGGTGTCTCGCAAGACCTAGGTGGTATTTCTCTTGGAACATCAGGCCTCATCTTTGTTTATGATTCTGCAATAGGAGGAAGTGGAGCAAGTAAGGCACTTTATGATAGGCTAGAAAAGGCCTTTGAGCGTAGTCTTCACATAGTAAAGGAATGTCCATGTAAAAACGAGGCAGGATGCCCACGGTGTACCTTTTCTTACAGATGTGGCAATAACAACGAATACCTTCACAAACTAGCTTCTGCCGAAGTTTTGCAGAGGATAAATGATGGTGAAGCAACCGAGGTTTCAGAACCTGTAGAAGGCGATAAACCGCTGGTTTAGTGATAAGAAAGAATTCCAACAATACAAATTATTAATACCACTTTCAGATTTCAGTCATGGAAAAGGTAGCAATAGTAACAGGCAGTTCAAGTGGCATCGGTTTTGAAACTGCATTAGCTTTAGCACGGGAAGGTTATATCACATATGCAACAATGCGAGATACAAAAAAAGGTAACCATTTAAAAGAAATTGCAAAAAAAGAAGATTTGAAGTTAGAAGTAATTGAGATTGATGTTGACAAAGAAGAAACCGTAAAAACTGCAGTAAACAAAATAATGAAAGAAAGAAGCAGGATCGATGTTTTAGTAAATAATGCAGGTTATGGTCTCTTTGGTTGCTTGGAAGATCTTTCAATGGATGATCTAAAAGCACAGTTTGAAACAAACTTTTTTGGAGTAGTGCGAACGTTACACGCAGTCATCCCAATAATGCGTAAACAAAAATCTGGAACAATTGTAAATGTTAGTTCGGTTGCAGGAAGAATAGGGTTTCCTGTTTCTCCAGCTTATATTAGCTCAAAGTTTGCACTCGAGGGACTAAGTGAATCAATGCGCTACGAGCTTTCTCCTTTTGGAATCAATACAATAATCATAGAGCCTGGAGTCATAAAGACAAATTTCATGTCAAATATGAAAAAATCAATGAAACCAGACTCGGCATACAAAGACATAACAAACAAGGTTATCATAGGCATATCCATGATGGCAGAGATGGGCACTCCTCCTCAGGAGGTTGCAAAAACCATAATCAAAGCAATCAAGTCTGAGAATCCGCTTCCAAGGTATATAGTCGGAAATGATGCTGCCATGTTTTTAGAGGCAAAAAAAACAAAGACAGATCTAGAGTTTGAAAATTATATTAAAAAAGAGCTTTTTTAGCTCCTAAAATATACCAACTCATATTTCTTCATTAAACCGTAACCAATCACTATTGATTTTAATTCAAATTGTCGCGCATGTACCCATAGCACAGCCATGTGGTTAGATTGATATACATGCACGGTCAATTTTTATCAAAGTCAACAGATTTAGGCACACTAATTTGGTGATATTTCAAAATGAAATGGAAAACTTTGCAACATAATGGTATAGCTTTTCCCCCAGCCTTTGAATCAAAGGGGATATCTATCAAGATCAAGGGAAAAAAAATACCATTGAATTTAGGACAGGAGGAGATGGTTTACCAGTGGGCAAAGAAAAAAGATACGCCTTATGTTCAGGACAAAGTCTTTTGTAAAAACTTCCTAGAGGATTTCGTAAATGTCCTTCTTGAAGAATACAAAGAAATTTCACTTTCTGATATTGATTTTTCTGAGGCGAACAAGGTAGTAGACAAAGAAAAGGATTCCAAATTAACTTTAGATAAAGAGCAAAAAAAGAAGATTGCTGCACAACGAAAAGAGATCAAAGAAAAAATGAAGGCAAAGTATGGGGTGGCAATAATTGATGGAAAACAAGTCGATGTGGCTAACTGGATGGCAGAACCTCCTGGTCTTTTCATAGGAAGAGGAGATCATCCTCTTAGAGGTAGATGGAAACCAAGAATTACTCAAAAAAATGTAACTCTAAACTTAGGAAGAGAAGCCCAAGTTCCGGAAGGCAATTGGGGAAAGATAATTCATGAGAAGGATTTCATGTGGCTTGCAAGCTGGGAGGATTATCTTACACAAAAACGCAAGTATGTATGGCTTTCTGATACCTCGGATCTAAAACAAGAGCGAGACAAAATGAAGTATGATAAAGCTACAAAGCTTTCAGAGCACATTGATAAAGTGTTGAACCAAGTGGTAGAAGAAATGACAGATCGTGATGAGAGAGTAAGAAGAGTTGCTACTGTTTGCTATTTGATTTTTAAAACCGCGATGAGAGTAGGGGACGAAAAAGATCCCGACGAAGCAGATACGGTAGGTGCAACTACATTAAGAGTTGAACACATTAACTTGAAACCAGATAGTATAGAGTTTGATTTTCTTGGAAAAGACAGCGTACGATGGCAAAAAACACTTGTTGTAAAGGGTCAGGACAAGACACTTTATGATAACTTGAAAAAGTTTACAGAAAAGAAAAAGCCAGACGAGCAAATTTTTCATGACATCACATCAAGACATGTAAATGAATTTCTTGGGAAGATAGTAAAAGGATTGACTGCCAAGGTCTTTAGAACTTACCTTGCAACGTCAGTAGTTACAAACTATCTGAAAAAAGTCGATAATGTGGATTCTAAATCAGAAAATCTTAAGATTTATCATGCAAAACTAGCTAATTTAGAGGCTGCAATTACCTGCAACCATAAGAGAACCATTCCAAAAAGCTTTGAAGAGTCATTACAGAAAAAAAGAGATGCATTGAAGAAACTAAAGGAGACACCTCCAAAGACTGAAAAACAAAAAGAAAAACAAAAGGTTAGAGAGGAAAAGATGAAGCTTACAATAGAACTCACCGAGAAAACAAGAGACTACAACTTAGGTACGTCTCTTAGAAACTACATAGATCCAAGAGTCTTCAAAGCATGGACTGACCAAGTTGGATTAGAGTGGGAAAAACTTTACACTTCAGCACTTCAAAAGAAATTCCAGTGGGTTACAAAGACAGATGTCGACTGGAAATAAATTGCAAACACCCAGTAAGCTACATTTAATTGCATCAAGAAGTTAGGCGTAATTTGTGCCGGGGTAGCTCAGCCTGGCCTAGAGTGCCAGTCTCCTCATAAAAGGGCAATACTCATAATCTGGAGGTCGTGGGTTCGAAACCCACCCCCGGTATGTCTTGACATCTAACTTGTTTTACTAATCCTCTTGTGGAGTATAACTAATTTTAAAGCACTTTGCTGGCGAGTTTAATCCTTGGACTCTTCGAATTTTTCGTCTTGCTCATAACCCATTTCTAATTCTGCTTGATGGATCTCTTCTTTTGCTTCTTCATGTTCTAGCTCCTTTTTTTCTTCTTCAATCTTCTTTGGTTTTTTATGTTTCATAAGGTGATATCAGCACTCATTTAATATTAGAAGGATCTAGATTATCAGATATGAAAATTACTTTCTTTTTGAAATCTCCGGTTTAATTTTTGATTCAATCTTATTTTTTGAATTACTTCAACAACTATTTCCACCAATGTGCCAGCAGCGGTTTGTCTCTGTGCAATCTTATCCTAGATTGTCCACTTTTCAGCGAGGTAGTCTTAAGGATATAGGTTTTGATGTTTTAGGCACTGAATTTTTGATATATTT
>JBGOUS010000009.1:0-12216 GCA_041477675.1 Nitrosopumilaceae archaeon | reverse complement strand
GATGAGTTCATCATTTGATATAGTAAAGTTTACTGGTGATTTTTCTACATTCCTTGTGAGGAAAAGGTCTTTTACTCTATAGTTGTCTTTTTCAGTCTTGCCAAATAATAGAGCACAGGACTCATTTGGCGACGCATCTTTTGCATGTTTAGATAAGATATCGATATGAACTTTCGAGATTAGAATCGCTTGTTGCAATGTTGCTCTACTGTACTGTAACTTTTCCTGTCATCCATGGATGAACTTGACAATAGTACTCTGTCATTCCAGAAGAACCAAATTTGTATTCAAATGTGTTCCCTGGGGATATTAAACTTGAATCAAATGTTCCTGACGGACCTGTGTTTGAATTACCACTTGTAACGGTATGTGCTACTTCATCATTGTTTGTCCAAACTACTGTAGTACCAACAGCTACTGCGGTTTCTTGTGGATCAAAATACAGTTGTCCATCCTTTTGTGTCCCTGCTCCTTTTGGAATACTTACTTTAGAAACAACCGGCACTGCTGCTTCATTTATTATCAAAGTTCCATTCATAAATGGATGGACAGTACACATGTATTGGTATTCTCCTGCTGCAATGTCTTTTGTGTCTAGTTGATATTTTCCTCCAACAGAAATTAGACCAGAATCAAATGTTGCTCCAGCATCAACTGTGCTAGTCACTGTATGTACTACATTATCATTATTTGTCCACTCTACTACATCACCTTTAGTCACGGTGATAGAATCCGGTTTAAAATCAGGATTGTCTGGTGTTGATGCACCAGCAAGAATCTCAACTGGTTTTGCGTTTATAGCAGGTACCTTCTCTATGGGTTTTACTTTTTCAACCTCTTGTACTGGAGGTTGTAAAGAAAACTGCGCTCCTGGTCCCACAAATCCAAGTACCGTAAATGATGCAATCCCAACACCTGCGGCCAAGATAAATATCACAGATATTGGCTTGGCATATTGCGGCATTTTCATTGCAGAATAAGCAATGACAATTGATGGAACTATCATAACTAGTAAAACTCCTGCAAATGTTGGCAATGTGGAAATTGATGTCAAGGTGAAAGCAAATGCCCCAAATGAACCTGCAATACCAAAAATTACCAGAGTCGTAGCTTTGGCCCTGTTACTAGTAGAAACCCCCCCACTTAGAATTCCGCATGATAGAAAGATCAAACCCACAAACATTGTAAGCCCTGTAAGGGCATGCATTCCATCAACAAAGGTCTTGGCAATTCCAGAATAAGCTAAGACCACTCCTGTCAGCCCTATTGCTGTAAGGCCCATTCCAGGCATCATAAGATCCCAGTCGCTCATTTGTGGTTCCTGAACGAAGTGAGATAAATAATCCTTTTGGACGTAAAATTGCAAACTTCGAAGAAATTAAATCCCTAACAAAACTGCTTACAAAGAGATTTGAGATTAAAAGAGATCTTTGAAATATCAAAACCACGGATTGTGATTCTACTTGTAATTACTGCTGTTACATCCATGTATGCAGCAAGTAAGCTTGTTGGCCCTGAGCTAAACAATTGGGGTCTTTTACATATTATTATATCAGGAGCACTTGCTTCAGCTGGTTCCAGTGCACTAAATCACTACTACGACAAAGACATTGATCATTTGATGAAACGTACAAGCACTAGACCAATTCCATCTGGCAGAATGTCTGCAAAAAGTGTACTCTGGTATGGTCTGGCAGTTAGTGCAGCTTCAGTAATTTATGCTGGAATTACATTAAATCTTGTTTCTACATTTTTTATTGCATTAGGAATTTTCTTTTATGTCATAGTGTACACCGCTTGGCTCAAACGAACCAATTCATCAAACATTGTAATTGGAGGATTTGCAGGAAGTGCTGCTTCAATGGCAGGATGGTCAGCTGCAACTGGTTCTATAGATTTGCTTGGAGTACTGGTAGGAATGCTAGTTTTTGTATGGACTCCATCTCACTTTTGGTGTCTTGCTATGAAAATAAGAGACGAGTATGCGGAAGCCAAAGTTCCAATGCTTCCAGTGTTAATTGGTATGCAAAAGACATCAAATTATATTTTGATCAATACTGCAATCTTGTTGCCTTATTCTCTTATGCTCTATGCATTTGGACTAGGTCTTCTCTATCTTACAATTGCTGCCTTCTCAGGTAGCTTATTGCTTGTGTATCATTACAAGCTCACGAAGAATCCAACATCGGAATTTGCTTGGAAAGCATACAAAGTCACTGCACCATATCTTACGATAATCTTTGTAGCAATAGCTCTAGATGCTGCATTTCACTTTAGAATATGACTAGACTTCCTGATCTTGTTCTTGTTCGATGCCTGGAAAACTAGCCTCATAATCGTGTTCTAGTTTTTCACGGTTCTGAGTTTCTACTTCGTCTTCTTCCTCTGGTTTTTCAATAGCTTCAATTCGTCGTTCATCTTTTGTAAGCCAACCTACTTTGATTAAACCATATATTTCCAAATCAAGTAAAGTTTTGTTAAATTCATCTTCAGGAAGAACAATTCCTTCTTTTACAAGAATTTTTGACAGTTCCGAGTCTGTAAGAGATCCAGCTTCCTTAACCTTTTCATACACTAGATTTTTCAATGGTAGAGTCATGTTTAGCCGTAAAATGTCTTATCGATTGGTTTTGGTATGGCGTATGATATATTCTCTTTTATTGCACCATACCACTCGTCAACAATTTTTGTGATGGAAGGTTTAACAAGCTTTAGTGCTGCTGCAAAGTCTGCGCTTCCTATTTTAGTTGAATCGTTTTGCATCGCATGTACTGCAGACTCCCTGCATATTGCAACAAGATCAGCTCCACTGTAACTTTTTGTTGCTACTGCAATTTCCTTCAAGTTTACATCACCTGAAAGAGGCATAGGACGTGTTAGGATCTTAATTATGTCCAACCTTCCCTTTTCATCTGGGGGTTGAATATACAATATCAAGTCCAATCTACCAGGTCGTAGTAGAGATGTTTCTATCAAGTCAGGTCTGTTTGAGATTCCAATTACTACAACTCGTGAAGCTCCTCCATCTTCCATTTCAGTTAAGAGTTGACTCAAAAGTCTCTCACCAACTCCACTGTCTTCACCTGACTTTGTTCTTGCAAATGAATCAAGTTCATCAAATATCACAATGCATGGAGATGATGCCTTGGCTTTTCTGAAAATTTCTCTTATTGCTTTTTCTGATTCTCCAACCCATTTGGATAAGACTTCAGGACCTCGTACAAGAATCATGTTAGCTCCGCTTTCTGTTGCAAGCGCTCTTGCAAGCAGTGTTTTTCCACATCCTGGCGGACCATACAATAATGCACCCTTTGGAGGTTTGATGCCCATCTTTTGGAATTTTCCTGGCTCTTTTATTGAGGTGATCAAGTTATCACGTAAGGTTCTTTTTGCATCCTCTAGTCCTCCAACATCTTTCCACCAGACCTTTGGACTTTCAACATAAAATTCTCGCATCGCAGTTGGAACTATTTCATGCATCGCATCATAGAAATCTTGTAAGCTAACTTTCATCGATTGTAAAATTTCAGATGGGATTTTTTCCATCTCTGTATCAATTTCAGGGAAATAATTTCTAAGAGCTTTCATAGCTGCTTCTCTACAAAGTGATTTAATGTCTGCACCAGTGTATCCATGAAGTTCTGCAGCAAGTATTTTGAGATCCACATCATCGTCAAGTGGCATTCCTCTTGTGTGGATGTGCAATATATCCAATCTTCCATCTGCGTTTGGTACAGAAATTTCTATTTCTCTATCAAATCTCCCTGGTCTTCTTAGAGCAGGATCTATACTTTCTGGTCTGTTTGTGGCACCTAAAACAATGACTTGTCCCCTTTCAGTAAGTCCGTCCATCAAAGCTAAAAGTTGTGCAACCACTCTTTTTTCTACATCTCCATATGCCTCTTCTCTTTTTGGTGCAATCGCATCAATTTCATCAATGAATATTACACTTGGTGAATTTTCTTTTGCTTCTTTGAATATGTCACGAAGTTTTGCTTCGGTTTCCCCGTAATACTTGTTCATAATTTCTGGTCCGTTGATGGAAAAAAAGTTTGCTTCTGATTCACTTGCGAGAACTTTGGCAATCAAAGTTTTTCCACATCCAGGTGGACCGAAAAGCAAAATTCCGCTGTGCGGTTCTATCCCAAACCTAGTGAAAATTTCTGGATGTCTTAGTGGAAGCTCTACAATTTCTCGCATTCTTTTTGTTTGTGCCTTTAGCCCACCAATTTCTTCATAGGTTACACGGATTTTTTTCTCAACTGACGTTTCAGTTAAAATTGTAAGAATCGTGCCTCGTTCAATCTTAACTACACTTTTTGGCGAAATTTTGTGAATTTTAAAGTCCATCGAGTTTCCAAGAATCATTACGGATATTTCATCACCTTCAGATAATGGCAATCCTTTGAGTCTGTTCTTTACAAAATCAGTAAACTCCTTGTCTACTGTAACGTTGCCATTTACTGGCATCAATACAACACTTTTTGCAGGTTTTGCTACAATCTTTTGTACCGTAACGAGATCATTTACTGAAACACTGACATTCTTTCGTGTCTGTCCATCAATTCGTATCATGTCAGGTTCTTTGTCATCGTCATCAGTAGGCCACACTATTGCGCAGCTGGATCTTTTTCCCATAATTTCCACCATGTCGCCAGGTGCTACATGTAGATATTCCATGGCTTCAGGCTCTATCCTAGCTCGTCTTTTTCCTACATCTCGTTGTTTTGCTTCACCTACACGCATTTGCAACGGTTCGTCTTTTCGTACCAAGAAAACACTACCTTACATCAACAGATGCTCTGCTCATTCCCAAAACCTCGAATTCTCCCACACCTTCAATGGATTTGACTGCATTTTCAAGCGAGTCCATCTGTCCTTCCTTATCGTCTAGGGAAAACTCTGCATTAATAAAGTAGAGACCAAAAGCAAGTGGCTCTTTTGTGTATTTTGAAAGCTTGATTCCGTCCTTTAGTACAGAGTCGATCTTTTTTGCGATTTTATCAAGGTCTACTTCTGCACCTGCAGGAAGAATTTTTGCTTTAAGTAAAAGTCGCGTCATTTTTTATGGTCCATCAAAGCTACAAGAATTACATTTGTAAGATCTTGCAGCTTCTCTGCAGCTCTCGCATCTCCATATCAACACAGAACCACAGTTTGGGCAGTAAAATTTCACACATTTATCATTAGGCATGATAGTTCTGTGACAAGAGCTACATACTGGTAATGTAATGGATGATGACATGTTCAGACCTGATTAAAAACCGAATTTATATCTTGCTTATCAATTGTACTTCATCTCATGTTAACAGTCGTCTAAATTCACTACCTAAAATTGCCTGTACTGTCTTTAAAGATCCTTTTACACCAAGAAGTTTGGCAAGAGAAACAGTGTGAAAATCAAACGTGCCTTCTTTTGAGATCTCTTCTAAGATTTGTGGCGTGACAGATTCAAACATCTTGTCTATTGCCTTGTTGTCAAATCTTTCCAAGAGTTTTCGTGCAAGAAGCATGTTCTGAAATTCATTATCAAATTTTTCAGACCATTTCTTTTGATATTCTAATAGATCGGATTGATTTCCAGATTCCAGATATTTTGATATTGCCCTACCTGCAAATATTCCGCCAAGACCGCATGAATATATTCCTCCCGCAGTAGTAGGCTTTGACTGACCAGCTGCATCCCCTATTGTGACTATATTTTTTGTAACAAAGTTTTCTATCGGGCCCTTTATCCATATTGGTGCAAATATCTTTCGTACCACTGAATGCTTTCCTTTTTGTGAAAGAAAGTTTTCTAGTGCTGCTGCAGCGTTTATTCCCTTTCCTGCAACGCCCACTTTAGCAATATCAGTGTGTGTGGGAATAATCCAGGCAAAAAAACCAGGATATTTTTCTTGGTCAAAATAGACTTCAATTCTATCCTTTTCAATCCAATCTGCATACACTTCATACTGTGCAGATTGCAATACCCCTTCTCGGTCTTTGTGAATTAAGGAGGAAACTCCACGCGCATCAACTATGATTTTACATTGCAGGACACCTTCCGATGTCTTTACATCATCACCGTTGGTTTCTTTTAGCGATGTCTTAACACGTATTTCTGCACCGTTGTTTTTTGCTTGATGTGCTATTTGTTTGTCAAAGTCTCGTCTATCTAGTACTACAACTTTTTGTGCCTTGGCATCAAGTGTGAAACTCTTTCCTGATGGCGAGATTATGGATGCGGATCTTATCTTGTTTTCAAGGGTTCCCCTTGTTGGAACTATGCCTAGTTCCTCAATTCCAGAAATACTTACAACTCCACCGCAATGCTCTGGAGTGCCAATTTCATTATCTTCTTCTATTACCAAAACACTGTGACCCAGTCGCGCAATTTCTCTTGCGCATAACAGTCCAGAGACACTTCCACCTGCAACTATAACTTCGTAATCCACAACTTTTCAATCTGCATGCAATTATTTATTTCAATTCAAAAGTTTAACATACTCTAATTCCTTTGTAAAGAAATAATGGGTTTAGTTAAACAAGTAATTGCGGTAAGAAAGGATCTTGATATGGGTACAGGAAAAATTGCAGCTCAAGTTGGACATGCTTGTGTTTTAGGAGCTGAACATGTACGCAAATCTCATCCAGAATGGTACAAAGAATGGGTCGTGTCAGGTCAGGAAAAAGTGGTTGTCAAAGTAACAAGCCTTGAACAACTCGAACAGGTAAAAAAACATGCCATATCTTTAGATCTTCCATGGTCTGAAGTAACAGATGCAGGACATACACAAATTTCTCCTGGAACAGTTACTTGTATCTCGATAGGACCGGCACCTGAAACAATGATAGATAGAGTTACGAAAGATCTGAAGCTTTTGTAGAATAAGATATAACAAGGACAATTTGACTGCAGATTGTGAAAAAACACACAAAAAGAATTCTTGCTTTCGCTTTAATGGCAGTTTTTATTGTTTCAGTTGTCAGCGTTGCTGGCCTGAGTATAGGTAGAAGTAGCACCAAGCCAACCACAGAAACCAAAGACACCACAACTACCACTGGAACGCCAGCAGATAATTATCCAGATGCCAAGCGGGCAACTTTCTGCGGAACGGGAATGGCAAAATCTAACACATACATAACAGAATTCAAGATTCCAACAATCTGCACTCAGCCCCTTGCGATTACAACAGATCCCTCTGGCACTGTGTGGTTTACAGAATCAAATACAGGAAAAGTAGCAAAATTTGATCCTTTCAGTAGACTTTTCACTGAATATGAAAATGCGAAGTGGCCAAAAGGTGATAGGGCCATGATGTGGGGGATAGCCAGTACAGATGATGGAAACTTGTGGTATACTGATGAAATCCATCATGCGATGTGGAAATTTTCAATTGCTGAAAAGAATTTTTCTAGTTTCAAATATCCCGTACCTCAAGGAGGAAAGAGTTTTCCGCAAAAGATAGTTCTCAAAGGTGACAAAATTCTTGTTAATGATTTTGATGGAAACAGGATAACATTTTTTGATTCTACTCAGGTGGGGCAGGAAATAAAATATTCCGCTGTGAATTCGCCTTTAAATGATACTGTCACAGCTAAATTGGCAATTGATTCCAGTGAAAAAATTTGGTATACAGCCTGGAATTTTCAGACAGGAGAAGGAAATCTAATAAGTTACGATCCACAAACCAGTGATGGAACCAGATTTAATTTCCCCGCAGGAATGCGTGCACCAAATGGAATATCGATAGATAAGGATGACAAGATATGGCTTAGCGATACATCAAGTAGCTTCTTTTTCAAGTTTGACCCACAGTCACAACTTTTTACAAAATACATTACTTCACCACCAAAGGAAACAACTTTTGGAAATTCTTCTGGGATAATCAAGACTCCAGTTACCAGACCATACTGGAACAGTTTTGATGAATTGGGAAGACTCTGGTTTAATGAACAAACAGGAAACAGCATTGCTGTCTTTGACCCAACAAAAGAATCTCTTGTGGAATACTTGATTCCTTCCCAAAATCCAAATTGGTCTGACTGTGGTGGCCTTGCAAATTGTGGAATAGCTCAATCACTTGACTTTACAATAAATGGCAAAAACATTTGGTTTTCAGAATGGGTTGAAAACAATATTGGCGTTCTTGACTCCACCATCCCTCTACCTCTCGATGTGAGTGTGGACAAAAAGAATCTAATTTTGAGTGGGGGAGATAATGCCACTTTATCGCTGACAGTAACACCAAAGGAGGATCTAAAGGAGCCCATCAGGTTAACTACTGCTACTACTGCTGGGTTAAACGACGTTGTTGTAACAAGTGAAAATAAAGAAGTAAATGTTGGAAGCCAACCTGTAAGCGTTTCTCTTAATGTCTCCACAGACAAATTCGCACTTCCTGGTACCTACAAAATACTAGTTGGAGTAGAAAATCATGAAGTAACCATTTCAGAGTATGTCACAGTTACAGTAAAGTAAGAAGTGGTTCCTAAACTAGATTCTGATATTGGTATTTTTGTATATAGTACCAAGTTTAAAGGAATTGCTGGAAAGATAAAATCATCTCCTGAAGATTTTCTTGTCTCTGAAATCCTAGATGAGAAGGCATTACCAAAAGTCTCTACTAAAGAAGGATATTCAGTATACAAACTAAAAAAATATGGGATTGATACTAATCATGCTCTTTCTGAAATTCTTAAAATACATGGATTAAGATTGAAAGCGCTTGGACTAAAGGATGCAAATGCAACTACGGAACAGTTTGTTTGTTCAATGGATACATCAAGAAATGTTAGAAATTTTTCTACAAATAGATATACCCTTGAATTTTTGGGTTATGTTCCCAAACCACTCACCAAAAAAGACATGATTGGGAATCATTTTAAAATAAAATTAGAAGATGCACCATTTTTGGAGATTTTTAATTTTAATGAATATGAAAGAGTTTTGAATTTTTTTGGGTATCAGAGGTTTGGAAGTAAAAGGCCTGTATCTCATCTAATAGGAAAAGCAATCTTACAAAACAATTTTGATCTTGCAGTTAGCCTTCTTCTCTCCTTTAGCTCTGAAAATGATTCTCTTGAGAATACAAAGATTAGAAAAATGCTTGAAGACAAGTCAAACTATGCCAATGTCTTGAATGAGGTTCCGCCACAGATGGATATTGAACGGGTGGTGCTGTCAGAAATGGTCGAACATGCCAATCCTCTCAGGGCAATGAGAAGCATTCCCCTTAGTATTAGACGATTTTTTGTTCAAGCATTCCAGTCCTATGTCTTCAATTGTACAATAAGTTCAGCCTTTGAGCATGGCGAAGAGATGTTTTTTCCAAAATCCGGAGATGTGTGTTATGACAAAAAAAGCAAACTCGGTAGGTATGAAAATGATCCTAGTCAGAGACTCGCGATACCAATTGTAGGATATTCATATTCTAAAAAGAACAGATTTGATTACCATATTTCAAAAGTTCTTGAAACCGAACAAGTACATGCAAAAGATTTTTTTTCAAAAACCATGCAAGAGGTAAGTGATGAAGGTGGATTCAGGCAAGCCGTTATTAATTGTGAGAATTTTTCTTTGTCAGAACCTACAATTAGTTTTACATTGTCTAGGGGATCATATGCTACAATCATTTTAAGAGAGATAATGAAACCAAAAGATCCCATAAGAGCAGGTTTCTAAAATAATTAATTTTTCTTATTTAGATTTTTTCATTTTGTAATTGTAATACCAATATCATTTTTATATAAATGTCGGATTTGTCATACCAAACCACACTTTTCATAGTAACGCTGGTGATAATCCTCTGCTTTGTAGAATTGTGACGCGGGAATAATTTCTGTCACAATTTTTTTCCCATCCTTTCCAGAATTTTGGAGTTTTTCTTTTGATTCTCTTGCGATAGATTCCTGTTCTGGAGTATGGAAAAAAATCATAGACCGATATTGTGTCCCTATGTCAGGTCCTTGTCTGTTTGGTGTGGTTGAATCGTGATTGTTCCAAAATATGTTCAAAAGTTCATCGTATGAAATTTTTGATGGATCATAGTCTACTTGTACAACTTCGGCGTGTCCAGTTTTTCCTGTGCATACATCTTCATATGTTGGATTTTCAAATGAACCTCCTGCATATCCAACTGATGCTGATAAAACCCCATTTATTTTTTGAAATATCGGTTCTACACACCAAAAACAACCTGCCCCAAAGGTGGCTTTCATAATTTGTGTTGTCAAATCATCACATTAAAAGGCTAGCATGTTATGATATTTATTTATCATAATTCAAAAGCCTTTGTGTTCGATGAGATTTTTACGAGGGTGATAAAAGCTTCTAATTTTTTGCCAGGGTTTGATTGGATTAATACAAAAGAACCACTTTCACTTGAAAAATTAAAAGGACATGTGGTTGTTCTAGATTTTTGGACGTATTGTTGTATAAACTGTATGCATATGATACCTGTATTGGCAGAGCTGGAGAAGAAGTACAAAGGAAAACCTGTTGTTTTTATTGGAGTACATTCAGCCAAGTTCTTCAATGAACAAGATGTAAGAAATATAGAGCAAGCTGTTACCAGATACGAGATTTCCCATCCTGTTGTAATTGATAAAAAAATGTCAATTTGGAAAAAGTATGATGTTTCAGGATGGCCTACAATTGTAATAATAGATCCAAATGGAACCATAGTTTACAAACAATCAGGAGAGGGTCAAAAGGAGGCAATCGAAGATACCGTAGATGTACTTTTAGAAAAACATACAAAATCTGGAACCTTATCAAAAGAACCAATCAGGATCGAACATATCAAAATTCAAGATAAGACTATACTGTCGTATCCAGGAAAGATATCCATATCAAAGGATGGTAAGATTGCATTAAGCGATTCAAATCATAACAGGATTCTTGTTACAGATCTTTCTGGTAAAATTGAATTCATAATTGGTAATGGAATGGATGGGTTTTCAGATGGCGATTTCAATACATCTACCTTTTTCAGACCGCAAGGAGTGTTGTGGAAGGATAACGCAATTTTTGTTGCAGACACAGAAAACCACGCAATAAGAAAGATTGATCTTCAAAACAAAAAAGTGACTACACTTGTAGGAACCGGTAAACAAGGTCCATGGATTTCAGGAGGAGGAAAGGGAAGAGAAACTGCAATTACTTCTCCATGGGATTTGGCTGAGAAAGATAATTTAATTTTCATAGCAATGGCAGGAAATCATCAGATATGGTCATATGACTTGGAATCTGGTCTTGCAAAACCATTTGCTGGAAATGGTCATGAGAACATCATTGATGGCGAAAATCACATGGCGCAGCTTGCTCAACCTAGTGGTCTTTCAATATATGGAAACAAATTGTATTTTGCCGATAGTGAGGTTTCTGCAATAAGAGAGATAGATCTAGAAAAGAACCAAGTTAAGACAATAGTTGGTCATGGTTTGTTTGTGTTTGGACATAATGACGGACATATTGATGAAGCATTGTTGCAACATCCACTTGGAGTTTTTACAGCTGAAAACAAGGTGTATGTTGCCGACACCTACAATTCAGCGATCAGAGTAATTGACCTACAATCCAAACAAGTATCCACTCTTATAGGAAAATCAGGTATGAATGGTGTGTGCAGACTGGATGATCCAAAATGCGATACCTTGGGTTTGTACGAACCAAACGATGTCGAACTCTTTGGAGACAAATTATACATCACTGATACCAATAATCATCTTGTCAGAGTTTATGATATGAAGACAAATGTTCTTGAAACCCTTCGAATAATGTAATAAGATTTATGATCCTTCAACAATAGTAAAAATATGGAAAAAGCATACGTTTTGATTGGTTGTGAACTTGGTTCAGAAGATGAACTTGTGAAAAAACTCTTAGATATGGACAAAGTCAAAGATGCTCATGTAACATATGGTGACTATGATATAGTCGTAGAAGTGGAAACAGAGACAGAAAGACAGATGGACAATCTTATCACAAAAAAAATCCGGCAATTAAACAAGATACGAACTACAACTACTTTGGGCGTTGTAAGTTAATTTTTGATACCACAATCCCTGCTGATAAAATTATTATTCCAACAATTATAATCAATTGACCGTTTGTTATCCATTCTGGATTGGAATACATGAAAGATGATTCTGGTCCTACTATGGATTGGCCCTGAAGGTAAAACACAATTCCTAAAATCATAACAGCTATTCCCAATCCTATTACTGGCT
>JBGOUS010000005.1:0-15258 GCA_041477675.1 Nitrosopumilaceae archaeon | reverse complement strand
CCCGGAAAAAAAAATCATTGGAAAAAAGGACATAAAAAAAAGCCAAAAACAAAAAATACAATACAAATAACAGCAGGACCAGCATAAAACGCTACAAACAAATTTACAAATTAAATTAAAAAATACACAGTTTATCAAGATTTGACCACTTTTTATTTTTAATTTAAGGACTATCCATCTAAAGTGAACAACAATAGCAATTTATCGGATTTGATCGCTTTTGACCTTTTGAATTCGTGTATTTCTATTTCATTACTTCCCTTTTGATATATTGTATTCATGTGTTATTTGTCAAAATGAAAAAAATAAAAACAAAATGCCTAAAATCAAAAAATGGAAAACATATCTGGAAGCTGGTAAACTTATTTCTTGAAAAGTGTTCTCTGTGCGGAATCGAGGAACAATCTATATAATCATAGATCCCTTTTTTTCAGCGACTTTACCGCAAGCAAAACCTCTGCTTTTTGTACTCTCCAAGGGAAACCTTAGCTAAAACCATTCATGAAGGCAAACATTTAGTTCCAATTCTCTTAAACAATTTATCAGCAATTAATAAAAAATGTAATTGTTTCATATTTTACACGAAAACTGCTCTTTTTGTAATCATTACATCCGTGCTGATTTTATCAATCACGTTAAGCATCCTAGTTTCAGTATCTGTTTAGAAAATTACTTTGTAATTAAAGAAAATGGAGTTATTGAAATTTCATTTTATGCATGATTAGGTCAAAAATAATTTTACAATCTTTTTCTCAACTTTAAATAGCAAGTAACAGTTTTTTACTGTAATTGGGCTTGCGAAGCTTGTCTTTAAAACAGGAATATAGATCCGATAGAAATGATCTGGTCTCAGAATTTTTTGTTCCATGTTTGAGTAATTGTGTCCAGTTTGACAGGGCCATACAATATGTTACAGCAAAAAGCATCAGCACTCTTTGGGCTGGTTTTACAAACTTTGCAAATAATAACTCAAAGATCAGGATCATAACGGGTCATAGGTTCAGACCAGAGGATCTATCTTTTTTATCAAAAGCATTTCAAGCAGAAAATAAGGAAAAAAGTACAACCAATCATACTTTACTTGACGGTAATAATGTTGAGATTTTCAGAAAGATCATACATAATAATAATTTAGAAATTAAAATAGCAATACCTGACACAGATGTCTGGGCAACATTTTCAGAAAACATAGGCGTTTTCAGAGATTCAGAAAACGACATGGTGGCTTTTAGTGGAACATCATTTGAGACGTTTTCCACCAAAAATAGAACCTTAGAATCAATTGATGTTTTTACCTCCTGGAACGACAAATCAAGAGTGGAAACAAAGGTTGAAGATTTCGAGAACCTATGGGGAAACAAAACAAGGCATGTTAAGGTGTATGATTTTAGCTACGCTGACAAAAACCATCTTCTAAAATACAGCATAGAAGTTTGAATCATTTTTACTAGACTGTGTGATTATCATTTAACACTAGTAAATGATCTTTTATTATGGTATGGTGAGATATGATATCATGGCAGAAAAAAAGAAAATAAAGACTACAGAGGATGACTACAACAAATCTTTGGTATCAGATGATCCTACCAAAATTACAACAAAGGATTTAGAAAAACTCGCAAAAGAGGCAATGAAGAAGTTCAAATCGCTATGACTCTACCATCTTACATTCTTTTGTTGGTCAACAGTACAGGAAATAAAAAAGAACGGTGAAAGTATTTAGCTACTTTCGATTTGCTTCCGAGTAGATTTTTTGCAATTTTGTAGCAAGCTCTTTTTTTGCATCTGCTTGTATAACCATAGAGTTCCAGACTTTACTAATGGATTCAAAAACAGCATCAGCTTCTTTATCCAATACTGGACCAAAGCCAGATTCTATCTTTTTTTTCAGTCGTTCTGTCTGTGATTGATGGAGTGCTGCAAAAAATGACTTGTGCCAGGCCATCATTGCGTATTCTACGGGATCTAATGTTTGGCAACCGCAACATTCGTCACAAGACTTGTCTGATCCACACGAGCATGTTGCATTTTTTTCCATATTACAAGATTCTGTTGTGCATTCCATATTACTTTCTTATACTAACTATAGAAAGGTAAGTATATAAATTGGGAAGTAACTACAAGGAAAGCAAGTGAGAAATTAGTAAGTTGCATGATCAAGAAATGAAAATCATAACAGATCAAATGAGATGTTGCCCAGTAGATAATACATTCAAAGTCATAGGTAAAAAATTCACACTACACATTTTGAGAAACATGACAATGCATAACCAAACAAGGTTTAACCAATTTCTTGAATCAGTTGAAGGAATAAACCCAAAAACACTTTCTGTTAGGCTGCGAGAGATGGAAAGAAACGGATTGATCTCAAGAAAAATTTACCCAGAAACTCCAATCAAAATAGAGTACACCGTCACCGAAAAAGGTAAGGCACTAAAGCCAATAGTTGAGCAGATGGCTGCATTTTCTATGAAGTATTGTTGTAAAGATATATTCAAAGACGGAAAACCAAGAACATTCAAGGAAGTTTTTGGCAAGTCAATAAAACCACTTTCATAATAACAGAACCAATAACAGGAAAAAGTTGGCGATTCGAGATATTTTCAACTTACCTTAAGTTAATCTGATGTCATTCACACTATGGTTTAAGTACTTTCATTACTATAGTAACTATAGAATTGATAGTTATAGAAGGTAATCAAGTAGATACTGGGATGAAAAAACTTGATCATGATAGTAGGCATGGCCCAGTTCTAACTGATGACATAAAAGGTGAAATCTTCTGTGGCAGATGCGGGCTAGTTTTGGTTGAGAAGATAGAAGATCAAAGTAATGACCAACGTGGATTTAGTGCAGAGCAGTATATGGAAAAAAGCAGGACAGGAATTGGTTCTACTTTAGCAATGCATGACATGGGGTTGGCTACTATGATTGACACAAAAGACAAAGACGCATCAGGAAATTCATTATCAGGCTATATGAAAAACACATTTAGTCGACTTCGACTCTGGGATGGACGAAGCAAATTACAATCAACCGGTAGAAACTTGAAATCAGCTTTTGTTATTCTTAACTCAATAAAGGCAAAGATTGACATTTCAGAGCCAACTGCTGAACGAGCTGCATATCTGTACAGAAAAGCATTGGCAAAGAAAATAACGCGTGGCAGAAGCATTGCGGGATTGATGCTTGCATCGATTTATGCAGCCTGCAGGGAAGCAAATGCACCACGAACTTTGCAGGATATTTCTAGCGCAGGAAACGTCGGTGTAAAAGAAATTTCAAGACATTACAGAGCATTGATTGAAACACTAGATTTACAGATAGAATCTTACGAGTCGTCTGATTTTGTTTCTAGAATATCAGGTTCTGTAGGTATTAGCGAAAAAACAAGGCGTGATGCTCTTGATATATTGTCTAAAGCCAAAGAAAAGGGAATCTCTGCTGGCAAAAATCCAGTGGCACTAGCAGCTGCTTCACTTTACGTTTCATCTATTCTAAACATGGAGCAAAAAAATCAAAAAACCATCTCAAGAGCCTCTGGAATTAGCAGCGTTACCATAAGAAATCTATCTTTAATTCTAAGAAAAAACCTTGGAATGTACAATTCCAAATATCTCAAGAGTGACAGAAACTGAAAGAAAACATGATGATAGACTTGATTTTCGTGAAATCTTGATTTTTATTACAGCTCAAAAAAGTATAGAGATGACATTTTGCTCTTCTTGCGGAAATGAAGCACCTCTTGAAAGTAATTTTTGTCCAAAGTGCGGAAAACAGCTAGGCGAAACAAAGGTTTCTCATTTAACCAAGACAAGAAGCAAATGGTGGTTTCTACTTCCTATACTTTTTCATGTGATAGGTGGGGTGATTGCATACTTTGTAATAAGAGACGATGATCCAAAATTGGCCAAAAATTGTCTATGGCTTGGAATTATAATCAGTGCTATTGAAATTACATTTGTAGCTACATTTTGGATTCCACTTAGAAGTATGCCACATATGGGTTGGAATGGTTTTGTATTAGGAGGCATCTTGTGACGATAAACATTCTTGGGGTAGGAGCAAGTATGCGACAACATTCTAGCAGTACTGCATCTCTAAAGATTGCATTAGAAGAGGCAAAAAAACATGGAGCACAAATACGTTTGCTAAACTTAAGAGAGACAGAATTGCCTTTGTATAAAACAGATAACAATGAATCAGATGAATCTGAAATTCACAAAGTAGAAGGAGATGTAAATTGGGCAGACGCTTTCATTCTCGCATCTCCTGACTATCATGGTTCCATGTCTGGCTCAATGAAAAATTTCCTTGATTATTTCTGGACTGAATTTGCCGGAAAGATGTTTGGATACATATGCAGCTCACATGAAAAAGGCTTGACAGTTATGGATCACATGAGAACAGCTGTTCGTCAGTGTTATGGTTGGAGTATGCCATATGGCGTATCAATAAACGGAGGGGAGGATTTTGATGCTAATGGGAAGATTACAAATGAAGAACTGTCTGTACGATTAGAAATGCTTGCACGAGATCTTGTTGTTTATGGAGAACTTGTTAGGACACAGTTTATTCGTGATTTAAAAAACAATCTTGGTGAAACCTTTGCATCGCGTTATAGAAAATAAAAATTATTACTAATATCCTGCTTGGACTACTGTAAATGGGAATAAACCATTAACAGAAATATGTCCTGATTTACTTGTAGCCAACTATGCAGTAAATGTTCCTGGTGTGTAGCCTTTAATCTGCCATGATAAATGAAATTCGCCATAATAATTGGTCACTCCCTCAAAATTTTTGAGTGTCACCATAGGGATATGTTATCTTAACTGAAACAGTACCATTTGGCATTATTTTTAATCCATATTGGAATTGAATATTGTTCTGCATATGCACTGATAAAAAAACCTCCAATTATTAACCAAATAGAAAGTAGCATAATGAAAAATGTCTGTTTTTTCACTACCATACATTTTTTCACCTGATGCTAAAAAGTTAGTCTTTTAAAACAGTATTTGTCCTAATGCTCTATAATCAGAACAAGTTTGATTTTAAGAAAAATTATAAAAAGTTGAAAAAATTGATGCGACTTAAAAAAATATTTAGTTGATTTGTGTCAAAGGTATTGTGCCGTGGCATTCCCATTGTGAATAGAAACAATTGCGGCATGATGATATGAATAAAGGCTGCTAAGCCAAATCTTATAATCATTCGCTGGGAATTCATTAAAATCATAAGAACAAAGAATAGTCGAATTGAGCTTTTCAAAATTTGCATGAGCTATCCGTTCTATCGCAATTTGGACAGCCATCGTTTCCTCTATTCCAATGTTAGGCATAATTCTACCTACAATCCAGTATGGGGGTTTTTTGTTAGCGATGACTTGCTTTACAATTTTTTCATAGCCTATCAGTATTCCTTTCGGATCTTTTTCTGGACTTGAGATTTGGTATATGTGTAATAGGCTTTTTTGAACAAACTCTTTTACATTTATCTCACTCTCATCCATCTCATTTTTAATTACTTTAGGATCACCATGTGTGAGATAAATGCAATTCTCGCCTTTCATCAATCCGTTATTTATAAAACGAAACTGAATCTTCTTTCCAAAAGACTGGTCATCATAAACTAGTACAACATGTTTTTTTGTGTCCAACGAATCTAGAAATTTAATTGGGTCCACAGTTTTGTCCCTGCCCTTTATTGTTCATTTATACCATCCAATTCATATGTTTCTCTAGAACTGGTTTTAGTACAAAATTTCTAACAATTTGATCCTTATATTGAAAAAATTTCAATTGCAAAGATGGAACAAAATCATCATTTGTATGATCAAAAAAGCATAAATTTACAACAAAGGTTGCTGCTGCATGATACAGTGAATTGCACCCATTCCGTAGATCAAATCTTTGCAATCAATTCCGATAGCCCTTCTTCCAGGAAATTGATTCTGAATAATTCTTAGCGCTATACGATCGTTTTTGTGTTTGAATGTGGGAACCAAAACCACTTTATTTGCAACATAAAAATTAAGATAACTTGCAGGCAGTCTTGTTTTCTCGCCTCTGACAGTGCTACGAACTAAAGGAGGCATTGGCACCTTGATTACCTTAAGTTTTTTTCCGTCCTGATCAGTTGATTGTGTTAAAATCTCATAGTTTGCTTTCAAGATATCATGATTCTCATCACTTGGATCCTCTTCAAAAGCACACAAAACGGTTCTTGAATTTACAAAGCGAGCCAAATTATCAATATGACCATCAGTATCGTCTCCTGCAACCCCACCTTTAAGCCAGATTATGTGATTTACGCCAAAATAATTCACCAAATCTTTTTCAATGTCATCCTTTGAAAGATGTGGATTTCTGTTACTATTTAGCAAACATTGTTCTGTGGTAAGCAAAGTGCCTTTTCCGTTTACATCTACAGAGCCACCTTCCAAGACAATGCCTGGCCTGAAATTATAAAGCTGCAATCTATTGCCTATAACATTAGGAATCTGGGTATCTCGCATTAGATCTTTGTACTTTTCACCCCAAGCATTGAATATCCAATGCACGAATGCAACCTGTTTTTTTTCTTTGTTTAAAACAAAAATAGGGCCATAATCTCTAAACCAAACATCCACATAATCATATACATAAAAGGTAATTTTCTGCAAATCAACACCTTTTTGTTTTAAAAGTTTTGTCACTTTTTCTTTCATGATTTCATTTATGACAAAAATATTAACAAATTCATTTTTGTGCAAAGATACAATCATTTTTACATATGCATTTTCAACTTTTTTTACTCTGTTTGGAAACGTCACAGGATCATGTGGCCATGACATCCATGTGGAATGGTGCCTTTCCCATTCTGCTGGCATAAAATATCCCAAGCTTTTTGGTGTTTCATTTAAAATGCGTGAACTGATTAAACCATAAGTTGTAGGAAGTCTATTTCTTAAAAATCCCCACCCTTCCTGTATCCTTTTGTTCTGGGAAATGTCAAGTGTTGCAACAACAACCTCTTCATTTTCTGTACTTGCTCGTTTGATCATTCTTCCAAATGCATCGCAGACAAATGAAGCTCCCCAGAATCTTATCTTGCCTTCAGTTCCAACTCTGTTTACTGATGCAACATGTATTCCATTAGCGATAGCATGAGAACGTTGAATGTTTTCCCAAGAATAGTGCCAGTCTTCATATGATAAAGGATCGCCCTGTAGATAGCCAATTGCAGAAGGATAAAAAATAATATCGGCTCCTTGCAAAGTCAAAGTTCGTGCTGCCTCAGGAAACCACTGATCATAGCATATTAACACTCCGAAATTTAAATTACCGACACGAAATACTTGATATCCGGAATCTCCTCTCTCAAAATAGTTTTTTTCATAAAAAAACGGATCATGTGGAATATGCATTTTACGATAACTTCCCATGATTTTTCCATCAGAGCCAATCACAACAGCTGTGTTGTAATGTTTACCCGAAGAATCTGCTTCAAATATTGGTGCGATAATTATCACTTTCAATTCCTTTGCAAGATCTGACAAAGTTGTAGTCGTCTCACCTGGGATAGGCTCTGCTAACCTTGTAACATCAGTTCTTTCATCAGTCGGAAAATACTTGGTTCTGTACAGTTCCTGCAAACAAATGATTTGCGCACCCTTGCTTGCCGCTTCTCTTATTTTACTTACTGTATTTTGCATGTTATTTTTGATGTCATCAGAAACACGTGTCTGAACTAGTCCTATTGTAACATTTTTTTCTGCCATCTCAGGCACCTTTGATTTAAGGATCTTATTTACTTTTAACTAATGGTTTTTCCAATTAGTTTATCCATATCTACAATAAGAAAATGTATACTATGAAACGTACAAGCTCCTGGGGTAACAAGTTCATCTTATCTGCAATCATTCAAGGTGCAATAATTACAGGACTGACCATATCTGTTGTTGGAGCCCAAATAATTTCATCAAGTGTAAATATAATCCAGTTTCTTTCCTTATCTTTTGAGGGGCCGGCAAAATGGTTCTTTTTGGGTTATATCTTTTACATGATACTGGTTGTGGCTATAGCAACCACGGCAATTTTTTATAATCATCTTGAAATCAACATGGGAAAAAATATCCGCGGAATACGAGCTGCTATGGCATGGATTCATTTAATTGGAATGAATATTGGAGGTGCAGCAACCACGATATCGATGATCCTTGCAGGATTGATGGGTTCTGGTGCACTTGATTTAATTTTAAGTGGAGGAAATACCGCTGAATTGCATCAAAATCTTGCTATAATGGATCAATTTATCACGCCCATCGCTACATTTGCAGGAGTGTTAAGCATTGGTGTAATTGTTGGTGGGATATCTTACGTCTCGACTTATTTACAAAAAAATGATATGGTAAATGGGGAGACCTGACACAAGCCAAAACAATATTCTAAAAATTCAGCATAGTTAGTGGAAAAATTTATTCTTTGGAGAAAATTCATGCCAAACGAAACTTGTGCCTATTTGAAAAGACAAGCCCAAAATCAAGGTCTCTCTCATGCAATTAACGTTATCATTAAATATGTAATAATGATGGCACGAAGTATGCGAATCCAAAGCATACTATTTTCTATCTTACTTTTAGCTGCTGCTTTAATGACACCAGCTGGGTTATCATATGCACAAACAAATCAAACCAGCTCAATGAACGCAACAAGTACAATGACAAATCAAACCAGCTCAATGAACGCAACAAGTACAATGACAAATCAAACCAGTACCGTTTCTGCCAATCAGACTAGTGTGGAAACTGAAAATCTAGGACAGGAAATATCAACCTTTGTTCAACAATCAATGTCTATCTTTAAGATGCAAAGAGAAGAAACAATAGATGCGATCAAAGATTGCAGGGAAAAGGTTGCTAGTGCATCCTCTGCAGACAGAGATTCTGTTCGACAGGATTGTAAGACAAAACTAACTGCTATTAAGGAATCTTACAAGGAGAGCAGAATGGCATTCAGTGAGTTATTCAAAGAAAAAAGAGCTGAGATGAAAATGGCAATAGCTGATTCAAGAGCCAAAATGAAAGAGATGAATGGCGAAATGCATGAAGATCTTTCCACAATGAAACAAAAAATGAAAGAACAAAGCGATGCACTCAAAGAAAAAATTAAACAGGAAAAGGAGACCGTGAAAGAAAAAGTGGGCGAGGTAAAAGACAAGAAAAAAGATGAGACTGATTTGATGAAGCAAAAGTTAGATCAGGCCCGTGAAGAGATAAAGAAGAAAAAGTCTAGTTCGGGGTATTAGTTATTATTTATTAGGTTAAAAATAGTAAGATTTTTCTTTTAATTATAATCTAATTTGAGAGTGATTTTGCCTATTGTGAGGTATCCAAATCAGAAACCTCTGATTTGTTTTCTTCAATATGCCTTTTCAATCTTTGTGGATAACAACTCATTCTTTTTGTTTAAGCTTCATTGTTAGAATAATGCCAGTATGTAATATTGGAAAATTACTTGAACCTGATGCAAAGAGGATAATAACATCTATTTTCAGATTCAACGTGACTGCCTAGATAACAAATATCAAGTAGAGGTGAAATCTTGATACACACCAGAAATAAATGAAAAAACAATTTCATAAACCAAAATAACAAGATCGTCAAACCTTGTCGGAGATTTCTGAAATTTACTTACTTTCTAAAACCAAGACTTGTGAATATTTGATTTGATCTTATCTTTTAATTCAGTAGTGATGTCTTCTGGTTTCATGTTGTGATCTTTCATAGCATGTTCTGCACATTGTGTCAAAATCTCTTCTTCTGTCTTACCTTTTGCAACAAAACCACAGTCAAATCCTACTGAATTACACTTGAATTTTAACATGTTTTAGTAATCTAGTGGTACTATTTTTATGTTCTCAATCTATTTTTTGGCATATGAAATTATGATATTAAAGCGCTGGATAGAAATAAAGATCAATTTCAAAAGAAAATATCTGTAAACTATTTAATATTGCAGCTAGAATGCAACTCTGTCTTAATTGGACTGTTGTTTATTCTGATTTCAATTTCGCTTCCATCGTAGTTTACATACATGCTGGTATATGGATATTTAGTAGGATCATAATCTAAAACACCTCCAGTGAATTTTTCTATATCTGCTGTTCTTTCAAAAGCTGTTTGAAGTTCTTCCCCTGACTTAATGTTTGAACGAAAATGTGGATCTGATATTAAGAGAACCTTTTCGGTTTGTACGGGATAAAATAATAGATCTCTGTAATCTGTAAACACATTTTCTTCATGAAAAATGTAGTTGAAAATCCATGAATATACTGGACTTGAGACAATGGTTATTTTATTGACGCCATCAACGGATTTATTGTCATCTATGTATTTGGCTACAAATGCGGTTGCTTCAAACTGACTTGAGACATTTGTGGTTATTAGCATGCTGGTACTTACCAAACCAAAAATTCCTATTGCTGAAATTACACTAAATGATAAGATCTGCTGTATTTTTTTCTGATTGATTTTATTTGTTATGTCTATTATTAATCTGGCTGAAGCAATGCAGAAAGCAGGTAGAATTGGTATCCAATGAAAATATTGAACATAACCTATGGATGAAAGAAAAATTAGAAACGGTATGAGCCAAAGCAAAAGTAAAGAATCTTTTTTTTTGGCAGCAAAAACAAAGCCAACCACGCCAAGAATAAACAAAACGGGATCAAACATAAAAAACAATGCTGTTATCTGACTAATTCCACCACTCTCCCTGCCAATTTGCCATAAGACATCATTTAACCATAAGTCAAATTGGCCAAGCAAAATGCTCTGAGCAGGCCAAATCAAAGGGATCAAAATTACAGGGATAAACCACAACCCAAGCATTTTCAAATTTCGATTACTATTTCTATATATGAGAAAACCCACTAATGGAATCATAGTAAATACTGGGATTTTTGTAAATATCGCTAATCCTAAACAAACAGCTGAAAGTAAAACTGGAATGTATTTGTTTTTTGAATCCTTTGCGGAAACTGCCAAAAATATTGAGATAAGAAGGAATGGCAATAATATAGAATCTAACAAAATCCTTCTGGTTAACCAAGTTATTGGCATTACTGCGAACAAAAGGGATGCAACAAATGCAACGTTTCTGTTATAGCACCGTTCTGAGATTTTGTAGATTAGAAAAGTGTCTACTACTGCAAGTATGCCCATCAAAACTCTTGGAACTAGATATAAGATCTCTACCGTATGCACATCTCTCATAGGATTGAAGGAATCAGGATATCCAGTAATTGCCAATGAGCTTGCCAAAAATATTGGCCCAAAGTAAGGATGGTCGTAAAAACATCTTTCCTGAAGGCCAAGACCCTCTAATACATGCATAGCTCTCCGCATGTAGATTCCTTCATCATAAAAAAGATCTGGAAATCCTATTGGATTCCAAAGATGTGTAAAAGCAGATAAGGCAAGGGGAATTAGTAATAAGAAAATTGATTTACGACCACCAAGAGACATCAAATTAATCATATTTTTGATATTTGTGAATGTGAGTTATTGATACATTCTGTCATGAATAATAACAACTTCACAAATAGAAGGAATGAGCGTTATGAAACTTAGCTCCATATTCGTTCCTTGAATGTCCATTTCTTGTTTAAAATAAAGTTTCCAATTGACGCAATAGCCACTGCCAAAAATAATGATATTGCATAAGTCATGTGCTGGGATTCAACCAAATAATACACCATCATTAGTTGTAAAATTGCTCCGATTCCACTAAAACCCAAAAACAAACTGTACTGCCTGACAGTTTTTTTCACATAAAAGTCTCTATCCTCAAAAGTCCATAGCTTATTTAAAATAAAATTGGATGTAATAGAGAAAATAATACCAATCATATTTGCATACAAATACCAAAGATTAGATAAAACACTGCCAAATAGAAAAGATACTAGATAGTTTACAAAGAGACCAGATGCACCAACTGTATAGAATCTGCCTGCTTTTGAAATAAAACGAACTGAGATGCGTTTTTCCCTTTCTCTGATTGATTTTCCATATCTGTAAAGTTTCCAAACTGCCTTTAGATAATCAAAGCTCACTGACATGTTGAGTTTGCTTGAGCCAGATTTACGATCAGTAAAAGCATACGGAATTTCTTTTACTATTACACCTTTTGTTTTGACTAATATCTCTAATAGCAATTTGTATCCTATTGCGTCAAATTTTACATTTTTTATTATGTGACGTTTGAAGGCAAAGAAACCCGACATCGGATCCTTGATTGTTATTCCTAGCCCATGTTGAGCAATTTTGGTTGCACCTTTACTGAGCAGTCTTCTTTTAAAAGGCCATCCTATCACAGAACCACCCTTTACATATCTTGAAGCAACTACAATGTCACATTCTGGATGTTGTAGTTCGTCTAACATTTTCTGGATGGTTTGAGGTGGGTGTGAAAAGTCTCCATCCATCACAACGATTGTCTCACTCTTTGCAGATTGTATTCCTTCAAGTATTGCTGAGCTTAGGCCACGTTTAACATGTCTATGAACGACTTTAATGAAACGATCCTTCTTTTTTTGATAAAGTTGTGAATGCGCTTCAACAATCTTGCCCGTACCGTCAGGCGAATTGTCATCTACCACAATAATTTCAGTATTTATTCCTGAAGGTAAATTTCTACTTATGGAATCTAACATCAACAGAATATTCTGAGATTCATTATAGGTAGGTATTATTACAGACAGAGATTTGATAGGTGGGATTGCTATTTCCTTTTGTGACTTGTCCAAGGTAATCTATGTCTTCTTACGATTAGAGACGGTTATTAAAATTTTAATTTAACGCTTTAAACTAAAGGAACCATATTCTCCAGCGTTATCTATTAAAACCCAATTCATTCTTGGTGGGTTGAGCAGTGTCCAAATCTGTCTCCAAAAATACATTTCTACTATTGTGTTTGTTCTCCTCTTAGGATAAAACGATAAAAGATGAGGATGCCTGCCATTTCAAGTGTTTCAACTAATGCTACAGTGTAAAAGTGTAACAACCATCCACCGTACATCTCGTTTAATATTGCTAACAGTGCAGAAATCTGAGGAAATGCTAAAAATATGGCAAGTACAAAGCCTACAAAACCTCCTATCCAGTCCTGTGGAGTCATTTTCTTTGCCTCTACAAGCATTTTTTGAGGATCATCAATGCCTCCTAGATGTTTCAATAAATTTGTCTTGATATCTAAATAAGTAGAATTTCCAAGCTCAATTGCAACAATCGTGCCTCCAAGCACTAGCAATACCAATGCGGTTTGTCCATATACTATTATCCTCCTCTTGCCATGATGTACCTTGCGCATCTGATTTTCAAACATCTGTCCAAATTTTCCAAGCTTCTTTTTTTTGACAAGCACTATCATGAGAACTGATATTGCAGAAACCAATCCAAAAGATCCAAACCAATGTGTAGAAACATATGTGTAAAATAACAATCTGACTGGAAGCAAGAGTCCCGTCATGACAGCAAAGACTATCACGGTCTCAGCCACTTCCTGCTTTCGACTAGGCTTATTTTTTCTTTTGTCCAACATATCTAAGGTGGATTTGTAACTTGTGGAATTTAATTAGTTGTATGTGTTTTTGAAATAATATAGATCGCAACTATATGATCCTTGAAATACATTCATCGTTTTTTATGAGAAATATATTGCTTTAATCGCAGCACAACAAATGTTGGAAATACGAAATACATTCCAATATTAAGTAGGATAATACCAACACCATAACCGATCATTTCTAATTCAGAATCAATGTTTAAGTAGCTAAGAATCGAGAGTGTTGCAATTAGCGGTGTAATTGTTATCTTTACAATTTCCTTAAAGAGTACATTCTGTCTTTCCCACTCTGCTACTGTGGGACTAAACGTGTAATAGAATTGGTTAAATGCAGTCATAAATGTGGCGCCAGAGCTAGTTCGTAATAGTATGTTGTCTCTTGTTTCTCTTAGCATTTGAACTTGTGGAGATAGTTCTGATCCAAATGAAGCAGTAGCTATAAGACATCCTGAATATTTTGCCGCTTCAGCAGACGAATCTTTTAACTTGTTAGCCATGTTCGCAGCCGTGTCTTCTGATCCTTGTATTGTTTTTTGCATTTGTTGTTGCAAGGAATCCGTTCCCACGTCTTGAGCAAACACCGAATCTGGTATAAAATTAATTCCAGATATTGCTACGAATATGGCCATACCTAACAGGATAATTCGTTTCATAGCAAGAATGAATACACCATCTGAGATAAAAAAGATCGTGTAATTTATCATATTAATACTATAATATATTGAAATTTTATCAAACAAATAGATGATAAAATTATTGCCAAAATAGTGAAAAGTTAATTTTGTTGCTTTGTTATCATAACACTAAGGAAATAACAGGTGGGAATAATGAGGATAACGTTAAAAGTCATTTTTAGTCTGGCTGGATTAGTGGTCGGACAAACTATACTTGGCTATATTTTATCAATAGCACCAGTAGTTGATGCATTTATTGAACTCCAAATGCTGTTCGGACCAAATGTGCCAATTCCTACCACATTCATAATGATGTTATCATTCACAGCTGTTGTAGGATTTTTGATAATTAGAATGGTAATTAAAGAAAGAAGAATACTAGGAGAACTAAGATATTCGCTATATGATAATCTTGAGACGCTAAAAAATTACAAACGTATAAACAAACAATTTCCAAATCGTGTGTCAGATGAAGACATAGAACGAATAATACGAAAAATTAAAAAAATTCATCGTGACATAAAAAATAGAGAACCAAAAGTACTCCAATAGAAGATTCTATGATGTGTTGAAATAACTAGATTCTTGATAGTAATTGGTTTCTTTATCCAGATCTCTTCTCATCCAATGAAATTTTTTTGATCAAATGGCTTCATTAATGAATTTTTATCTGTTTTGAAAATTAGTAATACACACGGTTTAGTTTTGGTGTTCTCCTTTTAGATGACTGCAAACTGAAAATAATCAACAAAAATCGATCCAAATAAAAATCATACAAATTGATTCTACGTTTGACTTAAATGTAGCAAACAAATCACTAAATTAAACTGGTGATAAAATGTCAGATGAGAACCAAAACAAACCAAATTCTGAAGACAGATCTAGACAAGAAGAAAGTTCTGGGCAAGAACATATCACTGTAAAAAAATCAACTTTCAACAAACTAATTATTGGAATAGTATTATCACTAATTG
>JBGOUS010000095.1:0-4631 GCA_041477675.1 Nitrosopumilaceae archaeon | reverse complement strand
GTATTCTAAATGGTTATTTAAGCATTAATAAAGTACGATCTTCAAACAAATTTAGAATGAATAAAACAATTGTAGAGATTACTGTAGTAGGAAAGGATCATGAGGGTGTAGTTGCTGGTTTTACTAATTTCATATTTCAAAGAGGTGGTAACATTGAAAAAATAAATCAAAATGTAGTCAAGGGGTTGTTTGGAATGTATCTTGAAGCATCGTTTACACAGAAAATTGACATAAAGAAATTTGATCGTGAGGTGAAAGAGCTAGCAAAAAGATTGAAGATGGAAGTCAATACACATCATGAAGCTGTTCTTAGAAAAAAGGTAGCTGTACTAGTAACAAAAGAGTCTCATTGTCTTGAAGCAATTTTAGACGCCAGAACAAAAGATCAACTAAAAGGAGAAGTTAGTGTAATAATAGGCACCGAAAACACACTTTCTTCATTTACAAAAAAAGCAAAGATTCCTTTTGTGTTAGTAAATGAAGATGATCAATCAAAAGCAGAAGAAAAAATCCTTAACATAGCAAAAAAATACAACGTAGATTTGATAGTTTTAGCAAGATACATGCGTATTTTGTCTCCAAATTTTGTTTGGAGATATCCAAATAGAATTATTAACATACATCCTTCGTTGTTACCTGCATTTCCAGGTGCCTTTGCATATATGCAAGCGTATGAACGTGGAGCCAAGATAGTTGGATGTACCGCACACTATGTTACTGAAGATTTGGATCAAGGACCAATAATCTTTCAAGATGCTTTTGCAATTGATACTAATGAAACTGTTGAATCGTTGAAAAAAAAGGGTCAAAAAATAGAAGCAAAGACTTTGCTGGAGGCAGTACAAATGCATCTTGATGGACGACTTGAGGTTTACTGGGGCAAAGTTCACGTCAAACCTAAGCGATCTAGATGACAGATATAATCCATCTACAGGATCCTTATCTTAGGAAACTGATAAAAACCAAAAAACAAGTAGCCATAATTCCAGTGGGTTCTATCGAACAGCATGGCCCACATTTACCAATCTCAACAGATTCAGACATAGTATCGGAAATTTCACATAGAATTTCAGAAAAAACAGGCTTTCTGATGTTACCTACCATTAACTATGGAGTTTCATTTGAACATTCTCCTTTTTTTAATATGAGCGTTGCAAAAGCAACATTACAAAAGATTCTAGTAGAATTATGTATTTCACTATGGAAAAATAAAGTCAAAACTATTGTAATTCTTAACGGACATCATGGAAACCAATCTGCGTTGTATAACATCCCAAGAAAAGTATACAATCTTTCAAAAGGAAAAGTAAAGGTTTTTGTGTTTTCGTACTGGCACTTTATGAAAAGAGATCTGGATCATGCGGGATTTGTGGAGACATCACTTATGCTTGCAATATCAAAAAAAGTTAAGATGAAAAAAGCAACAAAGGGTTTTACCACTAATGGACTTCCTACGAAACAAAAAAGACAAGTAAACAAACTTGCTGCAAAATCTTTCATTTCTGTAACAAGAAATGGAGTGTGGGGGGATCCTCGAAATGCTACTGCAAAAGAAGGTAGTAAAATCTTGTCAGAAATTGTGCAAACTTTCCTAAAAGAGTCAAACTTGCCTTACTGAGAAAACCCGAAAATTACACCAATGAAATTTTAATATATACCCTCGATTGAGTGGTAATAAGTGAAATAAATGTCAGTAGATATGGCAGTAAAAGTACTTGATGAGAGCCTCAACAAAGTTGTCCTTATCAAACTAAAGGGCGGCAAAGTGATCAGAGGTAACTTACATGGTTTTGACCAACACATGAATCTGCTACTCGACTCATCAGAAGAGATCCCTTCTGAGGGCGAAACAAAGAGTCTTGGAACCATCGTTGTTCGTGGAGACAATGTGGTAATCATATCTCCACCGCCAAAGTGATAGTACATGACTAAAGGTACAACATCAATGGGTGGTTATACCAAAAAGCACACTCACATCAGATGTAGAAGATGTGGAAAAAATTCTTTCCATGCACGACATAAACGCTGTGCTAGTTGTGGATATCCAGATTCTAGAATTAGAAAATACACTTGGATCAAATGGTATACATAAATGCAAGAATTAGTGCTAGTTCTTGGTTCAGTTGCAGGAGCTTGTACTGCAGTTGCAATAGATAAAATTCCAAAGCGTAAGACCGATAAATTTGTTTTAAGAGCAAATCCAGTAATTAACAATCAGATCCAGTCATTCAAAATAGAAAAAGACATTCTCACAAAAACCATATCTAGGTTATATCAAAACGAATCAGAACTTTCAAAAATTCAGCGTGACAAGCTATTACTTAGATACCAAAATCAGCTTGGGCTTGTTATAGCAAAAATTGAAAGACTCGAAGCTGCAAGTAAACATCCTGACATTGGACCATTAGGCGATGGTTTGATTATATTAATGGATCAAAAGCTTTCACAGTTAGATCAAAGATTACACGAAATTTCTTCCAAAATAACAGTAGGATCTATTACTCCTCCTCAGATAAAACAAGAACCGATCAAAGAGGATGTCTTAGAAAAACCCGAGATAAAGAAAATAGAAACAAAGAGTGAGCCTCCAAAAGAAAAGATCTATAATCCAATGCCACCTATCGAAATCCCATCTGTTGGATCTCACAAATCGTTTGAGCTTACTACACTTACAGAAATTCCAAATAAGATGCCCGAATTTCCTCTAGAGTTTGTAAAACCAGTAGCTATTGTTTCACCAAAGCAGATCAGGGATGAAATAATAACGGAACATCATGTAGAGATCGAAAAACCAAAAATCAGGGAAGTTGAACAAATCATAGAAGCACCAAAACCTGGACCAGTTCAACCATCTGTTGAAAAGAAGATCCAAATTCCGTCAGCAGTTAAAATACCAGAGGATGAGAAATTAGAAGATGACGATAAAGATATTGATAAGATAAAAAGCGAAATAATGAAGGCCCTCTCTAAACTTGAGCAAGTAGAGGTAGAATAATTGACTGTGGATGATGCCATAAAGGCATTGTCAAGTGATGCACTAAAACTTGTAAAGGAAAACTATGTTTTGGGACTAGGGAGTGGAAGAGCTGCAACCGAGTTAGTTAAATTACTCTCGTTATACCTTAAGGAAAAAAATATCAGAGTAAAAGCAGTTCCAACATCATTACAAATCAAGTTGGAAGCCGAAATAGGCGGCATTCCCATAATCGAAGCGGATCAAATTGAACACATCGATATTGTTTTTGATGGAGCAGATCAAATAGATGAAGAAAGAAACATGATAAAAGGTGGTGGTGGAGCCCTTTTACGGGAAAAGATCCTCATAAACATAGCAAAAAAAGTGATCATTATAGCAGATGAATCTAAATTTGTTAAAAAGCTAAATCGGAGTGTACCAATTGAAGTACATCCATTTGCTAGGAATATAGCTGCAAAACAGATCCAAAAATACAACGGTAAACCAGTTCTTCGTACCATAGAACGTGGTTACCCATTTGTTACAGAAAATGGAAACATAATTTTAGATAGTGAATTTGGTGAAATATCAAATCCAAAAGAACTAGCTGAAAAAATCATTCAAATTCCCGGTGTCATAGAAGTTGGTATCTTTACAAGAAAACCAGATATCATATACAAAGTAAAAGGAAATGGCAAATTCGATGTGCTGACCTAAACAGGTCTTGCAACATATTTTCCGTATCCTTGTTTACCTATAACTTTGGAATCTTCTGCAACAACTTCACCTCTTACAAGTGTCTTAGCAGGCCATCCCTTAAGGTTCCATCCCTCATATACAGTATAATCGGAAAATCCGTCAAGAAGATGACTTGATACCTTGCCCTCTCTTTTTAGATCCACTAGAACAATATCTGCATCAGAATTTCTTTGTATGATACCTTTTTTGGGAAACATTCCAAATATCTTTGATGCTTTTAGACTAGTTAGCTCTACAAGTTGTTGTAGTGTAATCCTGCTCTTGTTTATTCCCTCACTTAGCAATATGGGTAACATGGTTCCTATTCCTGGAAAACCTGCAAGCGTTCCCCAGACATCATTTCCTCCAAGTTTTAGTTTGAGTTGATTTGCAACATGATCTGTTCCTATTGAATCAATTGTCCCAGATTTAATTTCATTCCACATGAAATCAACATCCCTTGAACTTCTGATTGGTGGCATTACTTTTGCAAGGTATCCTTTCTGAGATTCAAATGATAGTGTGAGATAATGCGGGCATGTTTCAACATAGATTTTTGTTCCATTCTTTTTTTCTTCACTTATCGCATTCATGGCTCCCTGTGAACCAATATGAACAAAGTATAGCGTACACCCTGTTTTTTTTGCAATTTTAGAAACAGTTCTTATGGCTTTTATCTCAGATTCAACAGATCTGCTTTCTGACCATACACCTAAACCATCTTTGTTTTTTTCTTTTGCTTCCCTCATTCCACATGAGCACATCTGGTAATCTTCTGCATGGACTAAAACAGGACAATTAAGAAATGCCGCAGTTGAAACTATTTTTTCAACCATTTCAGAATTAATTTCAACTTTTTCTTCGTGTAGTGAATTTGTTCTTGGTTCCATGTCCATGTATACATGTCCTACATCTTCGCCAAAATTCATGTAGAGTT
>JBGOUS010000109.1:0-4289 GCA_041477675.1 Nitrosopumilaceae archaeon | reverse complement strand
TAGAATCTCTACAGCAGATTTTGTAATAGCTTTTGCGAAATCTTCTTTTTGTTTTTGTGTTCTGCCAGGATACATTAAAACTGTAATCAGTGGCATGTGTTTCCAAACATAGAGTTGGATTTATTTCTTACAAATTGACTTGATTAATGATCTCCTTTCCAACCATATCTTTTTCCATAAGAAAATTCAGAACGGTGAGTTTCTTTGTAAATTAATCCTGTCAGAAGACCAACTGCAAATCCTCCAATATGAGCAAGAAATGCAACACCAGAACCACTTGATCCTATTATTGCAGGCAGTACGTTTTGAAATAAGAACCAGAATGGAAGATACCACATTGCAGAAATACGAGTCATTCTTGCAAAAAACCCCATGAAGATGAACGTAACTATTTTTGTTCTAGGGAACAATACAAGATAGGCTCCAAGAACCCCAGATATTGCACCGGACGCACCCAACGCTGGAATTTGGCTTGATGGATTTGACATTATGTGAGCAAAATCTGCGACTATTCCCCATAATAGGTAAAGTAAAAGATATTTCGTTCTTCCAAATTTCAGTTCTATGTTATCACCAAAGATATACAAGAAAAGCATGTTTCCACCAACATGCAATATACCTGCATGAAGAAACATGGAAGAAAAGAGCGATTGTATTACACTGTAATCTCTATCAATAAGACCCCCAATTATTGCAGATGGGACTGTTGCATGTTGATAGAATAATTGTTCTGCTCTTTGATTTGTAAATTCAAAAAATTGTCCAGTTACTGTAACTTCCCAGAAAAAAATTATTACATTTGTGGCAATTAAAAAATAAGTCACTAATGGTTTGTATCCTGGAGGTTTTGGATTCTCATCTTTAATAGGAAGCATTCAATGATATATCACTAATTATTTTGTATAATAATATTTGTAGATAAGATCTATACGGTGATTATGCCTATCTTGATCATGTATTGAATTCCTGATGCAAAGTCCTTATCGCCAATAGAGCCCTCTGACCACCACTTTGCATTATTTCTGACCCAGTCAGGAATCTTGATATTTTGATTAGTTCCACCACTTTCTGATGCAGGTATTATGATTATTCCTTGTTTTATCATGTATTGAATTCCTGATGCAAAGTCCTTATCGCCAATAGAGCCCTCTGACCACCACTTTGCATTATTTCTGACCCAGTCAGGAATTTTTATTGTTTCTGTAGTTGAACCAGAGGTAACAGTTGATGGTATGATAACATTTCCTCTAGCAACACCTAATCTACTTGAATCAGTTTTTCCGTTTGTTGTGATTGATTTTATGTCTATTTCTAGAGTATAGACACCATTGTTTGCAAAGGTAACAGATTGAGTGTCTACGGCACCTATTGCATTGAGATCTGTTTTAGAAAAAGCAACCTTACCGCTCTTATCTAGTATTTTTAGATCGTATTTTACATCTCCTGCAACTTGTTTTCCTGAATAACCGTCAAAGAATGTCATTTTAAGATCAGTTTTTGTGTTTGTTTTCAAATCAGTTGGCGACCATCCAAGCTCAGCCCTAAATCCCCCAAAATCAGTTAGTATTTCAGTAGAAGTCTGAAGATCTGCATTTCCTGGAGAAAGTGTGAAATTCATAGTCTTTGTACCTGATGAAACTTTTTTTGACATATCCAAGATATCGTTTTTATTTATTAAATAATGTAGAACTAGTGTATCTTCTTTTGAGTAAGGATCTACTGCAAGCATTCTTCCAACAAGGGGAACTCCATTTACTTTTGCAGAAAATGATGTGTTGTCTGCAAATTCTTTGAATGATTTTGGAATTTGTATCTCTTCATGTACAAAGATGTTTTGACCTTCTATTCTTGATACATTCCAATTAAATGGCATAGAAAATGAAATAATTTTTTTAGATTCGTCAAATTTGAAATCTTTGATTCTATCATAATACGAGATGATTGTAGTATCATATGGTTTTGTCTGGTATGTAATTGATTTTTTGAAGACATCGCCAACACTTAGATACGAATTAAACGTCGGTTCGTCACCTTGCTTGAATATATTTTTAGCAGCATCAATTCCAATGAATTTAATCTCAAAATGATACAGTCCCCCCTCTAAAAAGATTGGAGCATCTACTCTGACTTGATCATTGGTTGCAGTCCATCCACCTAGTGTGGATTCAATGTCACCATAAGCTTGCCACTTGCCTGGTGTGTCAGTTGGTTTGAATTTAATAGTTAAAACGCCAGATTTTGTATAGAATAATTCCCTCATCAAAAGTTGATCGTCTTTTGTTACTTTAACAAAAAACGAATCAGATTGTATTGTTTGATTATCATTTGCATCAAACAACCTAAGTTTCAAAAATGTATCTTGGGCAGTATCTGAAGTTAGAATAGGTGGACTCACTTGGATGAAGAGGCTTGCTTGCCTATTGCCCACACTTGCAGGAGGCAAGTTTTCCATAGTAAGACCATCTCCGTATGCCTCATGTATGACATAAGACAAAGAGGAAAGAAGTACAAAACAGAAAATTATTGACAGATTATTATTAGAAACAAACGGCATGTGATAAAATGACTTCATGGATTCTATTTAATTCTTGGTCAGATTTCTACTAATGATATAAATGAATGAGAATAAAAGGCAAGATTAGAAAATGAAGAATTGGAAAAAAGTTTCTTTTGTTTTAGCTATATGTGCAATAGGACTAGTATCTTATTTTTCGTGGAATTTTGATTCTTATAATAAACAGAATTTTGCTTTTGCACAAAGTTCCTCAATTACCATAATCACACTAACGAATGATAACATCTTACTTTCTGAAGGAGAGTATTCTATTACACCAGATCCATTCAAGATGACTGGAACTTTAACAATTAAAGATAATTCTCCATTAGATTCTGAAAAAAATAAAAATGGAATTATCACCATAACAAATGTAAAAAATGGAAATTATACGATTAATCAGATTGGAGTATCTTCTGGATATTCCTTAGACAAATTTTCAAAGATAATTGAAGTAAAAGACTCATCTGCAGTAGCATCTTTTACAAATAATCTTGTCACAGGTGATTCAAGTGGAAATGATTCTATACGAAACATCACATACACTGCAAAATTTGTATGCGGTTCTGTTTTTGGAGATGAGGGACCATTAAGGCCTGGTCATTATGATACTGATATTAGTATATTTAACAAACAAAATTTTCCAATTAAAATACTATGGAATGTAGTGATAAATGATGGAGCAAGTTCAAACTCAATTTTAAAAAATTTGGATGAAGAAACATCTACTGCCATAGTTTGTAAACAAATGAGAGACTTGCTTGGTCTTGGCAACAATAGCGAAAAACTGGTTGAGGGTTTTGCGATAATTAGAATTCAGTTAGATTCCATGCTTGGAACAGAGGATAGTAAAATAATAAGAAACATCTCAGAAAATGAGATCAATCTTCTTGATGTTCAGGTATTTTATACGGCAAATGCACTTCCTACTTTACCACATGAAGTCATAGTAGACAAGATTTCATTTTATATAGTTCAGGATGGAAGTGGCTTGATCCCACAAGAAATGATACGTAAACCACTTGATGTTTCTATCCCATCACAACTTAATGAGCTATCCAATACGGAAACTAGAATAAAGAACATTCTAGCTGAAAAATATAATCTTTCATCTGAAGATTTGACTAAAGTTGTCCTTAGAATAAAAGATGTATCGGTAGGAGTAGGTGCACTCGTAGATGACCATGCAATATCATTACATGTAGTAACGCCGCAGGCAGGCTCATAATTCAAATTTTATTACCTATATGAAAGAATAAAAACTGGTAAAATTCTTATTTGTATTAAGAGTAATTACAATATTGAAGATCCTTTTAATATCAATCATATTGACTTTGATGATTTTGCCAGTTTATGCACAGAAACAATCTGAACAACAAATTGTGTTAACCGACAAGGGAACATTGGATGTTGGATTATCTACTATTCCTGCACATCCACAACCAGGAGAACAAACAAAATTGGTAATAGATTTCATTAACAAAAGTACTAAAGTTAATCAAGATCACATAGATTATTCAGTAACCGTTACAAAAGGAAATCAACAAGTATTTGGAATTCCGTTATCTCATGTTGGTGAGGGAGGTCATCAAGAAATTCCATATGAATTTAAGGAAGCAGGGGAATACACGGTATCAGTTGAGGTACAAGGAATAGTATTTCAACCAATTCCCACAGAAACAGCTTCATTTACAATTTCTGTTGCAAAAGAATCACCGCCAAAAAATGGATGTCT
>JBGOUS010000024.1:0-8934 GCA_041477675.1 Nitrosopumilaceae archaeon | reverse complement strand
TGTATAAACCGAGTTTTTCATTTTTTTGGTGCATGGTAGTTTGTGTTGATAGAAATATTATTGCGATAACAATGGCTATTACACCTGCAGCTATAGCGCTACCAAGAATTTTTTTATTCAATAATGCTATCACAAATGATTGATAGTAAAAAAGTTGTGTTCGATCTTTTGTGAATAAAAGTTGGCAACCGGTACTTATTATGTACTCAATTGTTACTAAATTAATTAAATCCTTACGACGGGGAGGATTTAAAAATTTCTAACCAGATTTGCGCAAGTCTGGTTCACTGTGCAGTGTAATTCCTCCTCGTCGCTTACCGTTGAAATTGGTAAGAATAATTTTTTGAAGTTTGTTAAATATCTATCCTGATGTACAGCCACTATATCCGCATTCTATGCAGATGTTACATCCTTCTGCAAAGACGAGATTGTTTTTGCATGTAGGACATAATCTTTCTTCCATTTGTTCTTGAGTAAGTTGATTTTGTTGTAATTTTACATCGCTATCAGGAATCCTGATTTGTAGTGCTTTTTCAATCTGAGCTTTCAGATATGGATTAGTAACACCTTTTGCGATGTACTCTGCCAAGTATGTACTTGGTACTACTTGGAACGTTTTTTGTACGTTGTCACCAGTCATATGAAGAACCTGTTCATGTCTTGAACCATCTCTAAATACAGTAATTCCTTTTAGCCCAAGCTCATGTGCCAATAGATATGATGCTTTAACATCGTCTGCAGTTACATCATTTGGCATATTGATTGTTTTAGCTATTGCATTTCCAATCCATCTTTGCCATACAGCTTGCGCCATCAGGTGATCAGTCCAGTGTATGTCCATTGCAGTCACAAATATGTTCTGTATCCATTCTGGAATTTCCGGAATTCCTTTTACTGATCCATAATTGTTTGCTATCTTTTCTAAGATTTGATCATTGTGCAGTCCATGTTCTTTTAGAACAGATTCAAAGATCTTGTTTGTGTAGAAGAATCTACCAACTGTTACACGCTTTTCAAACACAAGTGCAAACATTGGTTCCATTCCATTAGAGCAATCACCTATCATAGAAAGTGTTCCTGTTGGGGCTACTGTAGATGTAAGCACATTTCTTATTCCATGTTTTTGGATCTTTTCAATAAGTGCATCCCAATCATAATAGTGTGCACTTTTTGGTTTTTCATAATAACCTGCAATTGGAATTTTTCCTTCAGGATATTCTGTTTTTTCACAAAGCGGGAATGCCCCTCTTGTCTTTGCTAATGCTACACTTTCTTCCATTGAATAATAACTCAATGCCTCTGCTAGTTTTTCTTGGAATTCATAACCTTCTCGTGAATTGTACGGTATTCGAAGTTTGAAGAGCAGATCAGCAACGCCCATTACACCCAGACCGATTCTACGTGAATCTTTTGAGGCTTTGTCAATCTCAGGAATTGGATAATTGTTTACGTCAATTACATTATCTAGAAATCTTGTAGTCTTTCTTATTACTTCTTCATATCTTTGCCAATCAAATTCGTATTGTCCATCTGCTTTTCTTTTCACAAAGTTTGAAAGATTGATGGAACCAAGATTACATGATTCATATGGATAGAGACTTTGTTCTCCACATGGATTGGTTGCTCTTAATGGACCACCACGTGCTTTTGCAAATACATTGTATTTGTTAATTTGATCAAAGAAAATTAGTCCAGGTTCTGCACTTTTCCAAGCTGACAGTGCGATCAGATCAAGGATCTGATTTGCATTTACTTCACGTACTGAGCTCTTGTCACGTGGACTGCGAAGCATGAATTTTCCATCTGTAGAATTTACAAGTGAGCTCCAGAAGTCTTCCCACACTCCTACACTTACATTAAAGTTTTCCAAGACTCCCGGTTTTGTTTTTGCAGTAATGAATTTTTCAATATCAGGATGCCATGCTTCAATGATTCCCATGTTTGCACCTCGGCGTTTCCCTCCTTGTTTAACAACTTCAGTTACTGTGTTTATGATATTCATGAAAGAGACAGGTCCTGATGCAACGCCAGATGTAGATGCAACCATATCACCTTCTTCTCTAAGATCAGAGTAGTTGATTCCTACCCCTCCACCTGATTTGAAGATTAAAGCAGCGTCTGAAGACGATTTCATTATTTGTTCCATGTCATCTGGCATTGCAAGTACAAAGCATGCAGACAGCTGTCCTAGCCTTCCACCAGCATTCATCATAGTTGGAGAGTTTGGTAAAAAGTCCTGAGATACCATCATGTCATAGTATTCTGCAATTCTTTCTGCATAATGCTCAAATTGTTTTGCTGCAAGCATGGTAAGAAATTCTTTTATACTTAATTTCATCTGACCCTGTTTTGCCAGATCAATGTAGTGAGAGATTAATCCTCTAAAGTGCCACTTGTTAAGGTGGTATTTGCCTATCTTGAATTTGTAGTTAAAGTCATCAATTTTATCAAGATATTTTTTAGCATCCTCTATGTTTTGGATTTTTCCACCATTAACTTCAAAAACTGAATTATCTTTTAGAAGATCTGCGATTCCGACTAAGACTGCAACGCGTTCAAACATCTCTCCTGGACTTTCTATTATTTCGCCTTTGTTATTACGAAATAGGTATCGTGATGCTAAGACGCGCAGGCAATTAATATCAAATTTCTTTGCCACATCATCAAGCAACTTTGCATTTAGAACTTTCATCTTGTCTTCTCGAACCTTTCTTCGTTCGTGCCTGTAGAGGATGTAGGCTTTGGCAATTTCACCTAGTCCTTCATCTATGAGTGTAGATTCAACCATATCCTGAACATCTTCTACGCTTGGTAAAGCAGATGCTGAAAATCCTTGTTTTAAAAGTCTCATCATAACTCCTTCAGCCAGTTTGTCAGCTAGACCACGATCTGGCCTGCCACGAGCAACTAGTGCCTTGTATATTGCATTTGAGATTTTATCCTTCTGGAAATTTAATACTCGTCCATCTCTTTTTTTAACTTCAATGATCGAGTTTTCTATTTGTGTAAAGTCCGTCAAACGTATCCCCTCAACAGTAAGAAAATAGAGTATAATAAACTCTCTGGCAAAAAATATTTTTCTAAAATTGATTTTTGCATCAATTTTGTTGACACCGTTTCAATTTACAAAGTAGATTAGATCAATCATAAATAAAAACCAAAAAAAATTTATTATAAATTTCAGAAAAATATGATCGCATTTTTCATTTTTTTCTAAAAGATTTATCTTGTATTAATATAATAAGTTATGATTATAGACAAGTTTATGCCAATATGTATGGAGATTTGCAGGTAGGACATTTGTCAGTGATCTTTTCGTCTTTTAGACCACAGTTACCACAGATAGGTACTTTTCTGATCGGCCTGAAAGATCCTATAAGTTCACTTGCCTTTTCTATTGTCTTTTTGATTCTTGCCGTATCCATGTCATCAGATATTTTTAGTTGGATCAATAATCCACCATTCAACATCTTTGATATGTGATTGCATTCTACAATCTTGTCTGTTTTTAGAGTCATCCCTTCTATTTCTGAGGCATTTAGTATTATGCCTGCGCTATATGCATCACCTTCAACGAATTGATGAATAGACATCTTACCGTATTTTTCCCCATCTAGTGTTGAAAATCTTGTGGCAGCATCACTTTCAGTCATTGATATTGTGACATTGTCACCCATTTCTTTTCCCTTCTTGGCTGCTACCTCTATGGCGGTTTCAAGTACCTTGGTCATTATTTCGTGTCCGGCCTTGTTATTTTCATATCCTAATATGCCTAGTACGGACTCCTTTAGGCCTATTAGATTAACCACAAGTGTGACTGATCCCTTTTGCATGTACTGAGTATTGCTTGCAAGAATTGGATTTAATCCACGTCTAGTAAGATCTGAAATATCTTTCTTTCTAAGCGACATTGCTGCAAGTGCAGGTTTCATCAAAATTGCAAGACGTGCCCTAAAGTATGTTTCATCCTTATTGGATTCAAACGCAAGTCTAGGCAGGTTTATTGAAAGGGATTGTAAGTTAATTGATGTGCCAGTGTTTTTTGTGTCTCCGCGCAAAATTCCGTGGTTTGAAATATGACCCTTGGAGAAGATTACGCGTCCTCCTAAGGCAATAATCTCTGAAAGTATATCAGAAAATTCGTTGACTTTACCTTTTTCATAATCAATTATCAATCCAATATGTGGAAGTGGTGTTGATTTAACATATTTCTTGTACCCAGCAAGTATAGCCCCAATGATCTTTGGATCCGAACCAAGTTGGATCCTAAATGATGCCAAAGTTGCGTTTTTGTTGTATTTTGGTGCAGTTGATGTTATTGCAAATGCATTTGCAATTTTTTCTTCAACTTCTGAAAGGTTTTTTGAATATTTTTGCAAAACTGACACTAATCCATCCATAATTACTTCTTGTGATGCTTCTTTGAGAAGTAATGATGTAAGTAATGAAAGGGATGTGATAAGATCATCAAGTGTCTTAATTGGTGGCGTCCTTGTTACTCCAAGGAATTTTCCACGTAGATCGATTCCATCTTCAATGAGTTCTTTAATGTTTACAAATATTGTATCTGGTAAGAGTGACCAGATTCCAGTACTTGTTAAGTGTACATCACCTGAAAGATGTGAATCTGCCACATCTTTTGGCAACGTATTAAGGACAAGGTGTTCTCCAAAGACTGTCTGACCAGTCTTAAAAAGCAGTCCTTCTACTCCATTGTGTATCCCATCAACGTTTGTGATCATTTCATGAATGTCATACGCAGGAAGACCAAACCTAGCAAGTTTATGCCTGTATTCCTCATGACCATGCTCCAAAAGAACAGCATTAACCATTTCACGTATAAGTGTAGATGTGAGGTAAGTAGTTTGGAACTTGTAAATACGATTTTCCACCTCTTCGGTTATCTTTTGTGCTAATTCTAAAGGTAGACTACCTTCTCGAACAAGTGACTGGATTATTTTATGAGAATTGAATTCCTCTATTGATTCGTGCGATGTTCGTACATACATTTTACCGCTCTCTATGATTGAGCGCTCCTCAATCTGCCTTGCAAGACTTAGAACAAGTTTACCAAGGTTTGTGATAGTATATCGCCTTTCAGATTTATTTAGTGCCACAAGAGATTGTCTTAGCAGCTTTCTAAGGTGATATGCGAACTTTCCACTTTCCTTTTTTGATTTAAAGCCAGCAAGTGACTTTAATTCAGAATAAGTAAGTGGTCCTTTTGAGTTTAAAATACGCAGTATATCGATCCTGTTTGGACTTGCCATGACAGAAAAGATCATTCTTACACGCTTTGATGCAGATTGTAAAATTCCTCCTCGTTTTTGATCTCCAAAATCTTCGCTTAGTTCCATAGGCATGTCTAGATAGCATCAGTAAATAAGATTTGTGACGAAATAGATCCTATAGTTACATTTTTTATTCAGTTTTTCTGTACATCTACAGAAAATTCTGATGTAGAAAGAGTTTGACCACAAGATGGACATTTATTATTATATGGTCTTACTACGTCCTTAATGGATTTCAGCATTCGCATGTTTGTTATCTTTGCGCCACATTTACCACAAATAACATCAACTGACATTTGTGATCGGTTTTTGTTAATGTTATAAAAGAACTGGTTTGTGTTTTTTTTAATCAGTTTAATAAATTTGATTTACAGTTTTTCTATCAATATGCCACGTTCATCATAACCAGCAACTTTGGTTTTTGTGCCAAGTGGTAGATCAGAGGGTGAGTTGATGTTTTGCATAAAACCAGAAATTCGAAGATCTACACCATCCAATTTTATTACAACCCATGCATATGGGGTATATTTTTCATATCCTGCTGGAGGAACGGTAATGATAGTATAGGTAACAACTATACCTTTTCCTTCGATCGGGGCATCCTCAAATCCCTTATTTCCACAATTTTGGCAGAAATAGGTAGTAGCCAGATGCAAATAACCACATTTTGTGCATTTACGGGCAAGAATCTTGCCTGATTTAGCATTATTGATGAATTCTTCTTTTGATGACAAATTATACACTTTTGAAGATATGTACTGCGCAGCTCGCACCTGTTGCGCCGAAGTTATGCGTTAGACCAATTTTAGCATCTTTTACTGTTCTTTCGCCAGCTTTTCCGGTGAGTTGATCAAACACTTCAACTACTTGACCAATTCCAGTTGCACCAATTGGATGTCCTTTTGATTTTAGGCCTCCAGATGGATTAATCGGTATATCACCGTTTATCTTTGTCATTCCGTGTCGTACTGCTTCAACTGCTTTTCCTTTTTCAAAGAATCCCAAGTCTTCGGTATCAACTAGTTCTGCGATTGTAAAACAATCATGTACTTCTGCAAAATCAATATCTTTTGGTGTGAGACCTGCCATTTTGTATGCAGCTTGAGCTGCAAGTCTTGTACTTGGTATTGTTGTAATGTGTTCTCGCCCTTGTAATGCTGCTGGTGATCCACCTCTACCCGATCCTATAACTTGAATATAATTTTTTGAATGTTCTTTTGCAAATTTTTCATTGCATATGATCACTGCACTCGCACCATCAGAAAATGGACAACAATCATATAATTTGAGCGGACTAGCAACGACTGCAGATTTCATTACGTCATCAATTGAAATTTTTTTTCTTAAATGTGCTTTTGGATTTAGAAAACCATTGTCGTGATTTTTTACAGCAACCATTGCAAGATCTTCTTCAGTTGCTTTGAATTCTGCCAGATAAGCCCTAGCCATTGATGCAAATAATCCTGGAAATGATGCACCAGAACCACCTTCGTAAAAAAAATCAGAGCAATAAGAGAAATATGTTGTAGTCCATTCTGTTCCAGTATGAGTTACTTTTTCAACACCAGTTGCCAAAACTGCATCATAAAATCCTGCTGCCACATTAGCATAAGCTTCTCTAAATGAAACAGAACCACTTCCACATGCGGATTCAATTGATAAAGATGGTACTTCAGAAATACCAAGATTACTCATTATCACAGGTCCCAAGTGAACTTGTTTATCTGCTATACCAAATACATTTGATATGTATCCTGCCTGAATTTCTTTTGGTTCAATGCCAGCATTTTCGATGGCTTCGACTGACGCCTGAACGGCTATATCAGCAATGCTATCTTGTAATTTTCCGTATTTTGTACTACCTGCACCAATAACACAGACTTTTTCCACAAATCTCGCTGACTAGACTCCATATAAAAATTCTTCATTAATCTCCAATTATAAGAAGAGGATATGGTTAGTGTGATTAAAAAAAGTTTAGAACAGATTGTTGTTGGAAGGGAAAAGTCACAATCAAGAAATTCTATCAAAATTACAAAAAGAAAAATTGTTAAAATGAAAAATGAAATACAACAATATTATGATAAAAATGGATATCTTTCTTGGTCCGAAAAAAAAAGAAAATATGTCATCCTTGGTACAAATTCACCTCATAATGGATTAGTTGAATGTCCAGAGTGCCATGTTGGAAAGTTAATGGTGATACGATCTAGGAAAACAAAAAAAAGATTTATCGGGTGTTCAAATTATTATAATGGTTGTAGAGCATCAACGCCTTTGATACAAAGAGGAATGGTTTGTACAACAAAGATTCCTTGTAGTTTTTGTGAATGGCCTATAGTTCTTTTTAGATACTCTAGAAAACAAAAGTGGTCAAGACAATGTTGCAATATAAAATGTAAAAGCAGACAAACTAAAGCCTAAAGTTTGCATAGATATCAGTCCTTCTATTTTTTAAAAGTGGAAGTTTTTTTCTTACTTGTTTTATCCTTTCAAGTGAAACATCTACGATTCCAATTCCTTCTTTCTTTTTCATATCTAGTAGTATTTTTCCATATGGATCAACCACTAAACTTCTTCCACAGTAAATATTTCCCACCTGATCGGGGGCAATAACATAACATCCATTTTCAATTGCACGACTTCTGTTGACAGTTATCCAATGTTCTTCTTTCATCTCACCTTTTACCCAAGCTGATGGAACAACTAAAAATTCTGATCCTGAAGATGCCAGAGTTCGTGCAATCTCAGGAAATCTCAAATCATAACAAATCATCATTCCTATTGTACCCATAGTTGTCTTGATAGGTTTTGAGATTTGAGAGCCAGGATGCAATTTTTTAGATTCTTTCATACCTAGCGCATCATAGAGATGAATTTTACGATATTTTGATACAACTTTTCCTTTTGTGTCAATAAGAAAAGAAGTATCATAAACTCGATTTATTATTGAGCTTTTTTCGTAAATGGTTCCTACAACTTGAATTAAATTTTGCTTTGCACTTTTAGAAATTGTGGAAACAAATTCACCAGTAATTGTTTCAGCTAAATCTGCTAATTCTTTTGCTGATTGTGAAGAAGATGTGTAAAACATCATGAATTCTGGAAAGGCACATAATTTTGCTCCTCTTTTTGCTGCCTTACTTATGTAATCAGTTATTTTTTTCAGATTTTTGGATTTGTCTATATCAGCTTTGAACTGAATCACAGCAATCTTTGTCATATATTTTGTAAATTGATTTAAAATAAAAAGGTAGTTTAAAGAGGATTTCCTGCCATGTACCAATTTTCTTTTGGATTTTCTTCAAAGACCACTATTACATGATTTTCTTTTGTTTTCAGAATCTCTACAGCAGATTTTGTAATAGCTTTTGCGAAATCTTCTTTTTGTTTTTGTGTTCTGCCAGGATACATTGAAACTGTAATCAGTGGCATGTGTTTCTAAACACACAGTCAGATTTATTTCTTACAAATTTGTTTGGTTAATAATCTCCTTTCCAACCATATCTTTTTCCATATGAAAATTCTGAATTGTGAGTTTTTTTATAAATTAAACCGGTTATCAAACCAACCGCAAATCCTCCAATATGAGCGAGAAATGCAACGCCAGATCCGCTTGAACCTATTATTGCAGGCAGTACGT
>JBGOUS010000096.1:0-4585 GCA_041477675.1 Nitrosopumilaceae archaeon | reverse complement strand
GCAAGATTTTCAGGAATTCGCAGTACATAGTTTTCATCTACTACGATTTTGTTTGAGTATCCCCCCTGCGTTGGAGTACCGTCTCTTTCAACTCCGTTGTAAGTCGTTGCCATTCCTTCCAGACAATACTGCTCTAGGTTTTTTTGGCAGGGCTCACAGTTACGACAAGAATTGACAAAACATCCAACGCCCACCCTGTCACCTTCCTTGTATCGGGTTACCTTTGATCCTACCTTGGATACGATTCCTGTTATCTCGTGTCCTGGAACCATTGGGAATTTTGATCCTCCCCATTCATCACCTACTTGGTGTATGTCTGTGTGGCATATCCCGCAGTAACTAATTTCAATCAAAACGTCATTAGGTAAAAGATCACGTCGTTCAAAGGAATATGGTGAAAGGGAAGCTTTTGCCTGTTGTGCTGCGTATCCATGTACCTGAATCATAATTTTTCTTCCTAGATGAGTTTATGAAAACCAATTGTATTTAATTATTGACAGTCATGGACAATCCATAGATGGTTATACGTGATTACTGTAGACTGTACTGACATTGAATCAAAAAAAAATGAATTGCTTGTTTATGTTTCAGACATGATAGGAGCAATACCTACATTGAAAAAGCATGGATTTGTTCTGTCGCCTATACATGATGATGAAACAATTGACAAGGGTAAAGTTGTAGATTCAATAAAAAATTACTTGGAATCTATTGGAGAAACTGTAAATTTTTCAGTAATATCAAACAACGATGTTCTTGTAATAAAATCAATCTCCGGAAAAACGACTGCGGCAGAATCTCCAGCCTCCTCAGAAGCCTTTTTTTCCTGTCCTCATTGTGGATTTTCTACAAGATACGAAGGAGAGCTTTACATCCACCAGAAAATTCACTATATTTAATTTTCTTACTGTTCAAACCAGTACGCATAAAATCCATCAGAACCAGAAAATAATCAATTTTTAAGTTATAAAATTTAAACTGATTTCTAAATCAAAATTTTTCTTTTGTGTGATACTATTGAAAGTACAACTGCTGCTAATGAAATCAGAGTTGCCGTGAGAAAAATCAGTTCATATGCACCAGCAGACGGATAGCTGCCATCTATACCACTAATCGTTTCCTGATGTGCTTGTTGGAACATTGCTGCAAGCGAAGGTCCTATGGACTGACCGACTAAATTCAGGAGCAACGTCATTCCAAGTGCAACACCAGTGAACTGGATTGGAGATGATAATAAAACAATGTTAAAACCACCTACAAATGCAAGTGACAATCCTGCTGAAATAATTGACAGTGTTAGAGCAATCATGAACTCTGTTGAATGGAAAAAGAAGAGACTTACAAATCCAATTGTACTAACAATAGTTCCAATAGCAGTAAGTCTTGTATTCCCTACCTTGTTTAAGATAAAACCAGACATTACAGTGCCAAACAACAAAATTATCATAAAGGGCAACTGTACATCTGCCACCACAGTAGCATCTCCTCCAAACCCTAGAGGAACAGGACTTCGGATTAGAATAGGCATTGTCTGGTATACCATAAAAGTGCACAGTCCTACAATCAAAAGAATTAGAATAGCTGGAAGCAATTTCATGTTTGTAATTAGATTTAGATCAATTAATGGGGACTCGGCCCTTTTTTCTGCCAAGATAAACAGTCCTAGCGATACAGCTGCGACTGCAAACAGGCCTACAAATTCAAAACCTGTTCCATCGCTGTGTTCAAGGTATGAAATGCCGACAAGAAATGCGGTGACCGTGATAGCCAGCAAGAGTGCGCCTATCAGATCAATTGATGCCTTTGGTGGATTCTCAGAACTAGTTTGCATTTCTATTAGTGGTTTGATGCGAATGAATCTGAGTATTATAAACGCAAGAATTATTGCGACTGGCAACATTGAAAAAAATGTGGCGTGCCATCCATAATTTTGAATAATGTTTGCACCAGCAAGCAATCCAACGACAGCACCTCCGGAAAATGTTGAACTAAACAATGTCTGCCCAATTGCTAATTTCTTCTCCGGTAAGACATCCCTTATGATTCCAAAAGCTATTGGAAACATGGAAATTCCTATCCCTTGTGATATTCTTGCAACAAGCATTACAGGAAAACTATTGGCAAAGCCTCCTACCAAAATGCCAAAAGTATAAACTGTCATTACTACAAGAAGCATTTTCTTCTTACCATAAACATCTGAAAGCTTACCTACTATAGGAGTAGCAACCGCTCCTGCAATCAGATATGACGAGAATATCCACGATGAGGTATTGTAGTTGATTTTAAAGTCTTTAATGAAATCAGGAATGGCAGGAAGAATCATTGTCTCTGCATACATTGTAATCAATCCCAGGCAGCTTAGAATAATCAAGGTCATCCAAGCAAAGCGGGTGATTTTGTCCTGTTCCATAGTCATCTACCAGATTTCATATAGTAGAGAGATTTGTATCTATGTCCTAAATTTGAGTGATAAAGTGCAAAATCAAAATCATCCCGCAATTATTATGCTCAGTTTTTCAGTGTTCTTTAAAAAAATTAAGAATTTTTTTATAAAAAAAGATTTGAAAAAATTTAGAACTTACTTTATTCCAGCTTTTCTTGCATATTTTGCAATAAAGAATATCACTAATACGATGATGAGGAAGTCAATTATTGCTCCTATGAAATCACCTACTCCAAAATTCATGCCACTTCCTATTGGCACGGCAATCACAGCTGTTCTCCAATCTCCTCCCGGCACCAATGCTCCTGGGATTGGCATGATGAGATCTGCAACTAAAGCTGAAACCACTTTACCAATGGCTGCACCAAAGATGAATCCTATAGCTAATCCCAATACCCCAGCTTTTCCAATGAAATCCTTGAATTCTGCAACCAAACCTGCAGGCTTTGGTTCAGGTGGGGTTGGTTTGGGTGTAAGAGTCTCTCGAATCTTTCTTAGTTCTTCTAGAATCTCGTCCTCAGTAGTCATTGCAAATATCAGATCCTCGGTCAATATAGGTTTTTGAAAAACAATATTTTTTTCCTTTTAATGTGTAATCAGTATCTATGAATAGAAATTTTTTATTCTACTGAAAATTTCTACCTCACTTTAGCGTGCTCTTGATCAAAATTCCGTTTGCCCAGTAGAATCCAGTTTGGCTGGAAGGCAATATGTCATATGTATAGGTCCCATGATATAGAACAAGTTCTGCATTTTTTATCTTTGAACCATCTAGAGTATCTCCCATCGATAACTCACCAACTAATCTTCCGTCTGCTGTCGGATGATTTGGAGAAACATACAACTCTCTATTATCAGCTAAAATGATGTGGACCATCTTGTGGGTAGGAGAAACCATCGTCTTTCCAGTCTTTAGTATGGTTCCAGTGTACTTGTTACCAGATTCATCCTGTGTGAATATGGCCATTCCTTCTCTCAACTCCTTGACATTGATGGAGCCATTTGGTGCATCAATTACAGTGTCTCCTGAAAGACAAATTGGACATGGTCTATCATTGTGTTCTTTTTTTAGAAAGGTTGCAGTATTCCCTTCAATTTTTACAAGAGTAAGTTGCACGGTGCAACCATTGCTTGCAGTATCTCCAAGATGCAATGTTATTGGACTACCAATATCTCTTGCGACTGGATAATCAAGAAAATTTAAACCGTTAACACTGTCTTGAAAAATCTTTTCTACTAATAACGATCCTTCTCTATCACCCTCCTTTAGTGTTACAAAAGTTCCTCCAGTTTCCTGCTCAGTTGATTTAAAATCAATAAGCTCAGTACGGGATGAACCGTTCTTATCTGTCTCCAAAGCCATTCCTCCCACTTGGGGGCAATAATACTTGAATTCAATTTTTCCTTGTTCTAACGAATTCCAATCCTTTGTCTTTATACAACTATCAAAAACTCCAAATGTAACCTCTACTGTTTCATCGATTCCTACAACTTGAGCCATATCCTCGGCAACTCCCTTGTAGTACTCTTGTCTGTACGGTTGCCCAATTTTTGGCTGAGAATACATGATGATCCCAGGTTTTGCTCCATCTACTCCAGCTTCCCAAGAACCCTTTTTGTTAATCACTTTGCCTGATTTGTATTCTGTAGAGTCTTCACCAAAATACCAGACATTACCAGATTTGTCTTGTGCATACCAATCAAATGTCTCTTCAGCTAGCTCACCACCAATCCATACCCTGTCCCAAACTTGAGTGGTTTTGATTCCTGCCACAACTTTGGTCTCATTAGTGACGTAGGCCTCATTATGTTCAGTCCCATCCTCCGTTTTTGATTCATAAGTAAATTTTGTTCCAGGGATTAACGTGAAGAATCTGTTGTCTATTTTTGATACATAGTCATCTGGATTTATTTTTGGGTCATAGATTGGTTGGCCTTTAACATCTGCCCAACCACGTTCAATTAGCTTTATCTTTGTTTCAGGTTTTACACATGCAGGTGAGCCATCCCTTGCTTTGATAACAAGCTCAAGGTTTTCTTTACATTTTACATCTTGAATCGATATTCCTGATTTGAATTGCTTTAATGGAGGAGAATTAGAATCAACAACAATTTTTGCTGGTTGAATGTTCTGGCTTGCCT
>JBGOUS010000004.1:0-16273 GCA_041477675.1 Nitrosopumilaceae archaeon | reverse complement strand
ATTCACCATCTGGTTGTGTTGCAAATACATGATCTCCTTCCTTCCAGTCCTTTTTACCAAACATAACAAATTTTCAAAATTGATCATATTTAATGTGTTGCCTCAGAATACTTAATATCAGTCAAAGCAAAAACCTCTCAAAGATGAATAAAGATCAAATTCTTGCAAAGTTTTCAACTGATCCTGATAGGTATTACAAGGTTACTTTATTTGAAAAAGAAGGATTTCAGCGAAAATCCTGTGCAAAGTGTAAGCGATTTTTCTGGACAATTGATCATGCACAGAATTTTTGTCCGGAAGATGCTGAAAATAATTATTCATTCATAGGTAATCCACCTACACAGAAAAGATTTGATTATGTCCAAGCCTGGAAAGAAGTGGAATCATTTTTTGTACAAAATGGTCACAAATCAGTAAGTAGATATCCGGTAGTGTGCAGGTGGCGTGATGACCTATATTTTACAATAGCATCTATTGTAGACTTTCAACGAGTTATGGGTTCAAAAGTTGTATTTGAATTTCCAGCAAATCCGCTAATCGTACCACAAACTTGTCTTAGATTCAAAGATATTGAAAATGTGGGTGTTACAGGTAGACATTTTTCTAGTTTTTGTATGATTGGTCAACATAGCATACCAAACTCTCATGGATATTGGAAAGATAGATGCGTAGAATTAGATTTTAGGCTTTTAACTGAAAGGTTTGGAATTGATAAAAAAGAAATCGTATTTGTAGAGGATGTTTGGGCTGGAGGTGGTTCATTTGGATCTTCGCTAGAATATTTTGTACGAGGTCTTGAGCTTGGAAATGCAGTATTTACAGAATTTCAAGGAGATTTGGAGAATTATTCAGTCTTAGAACAAAAGATAATAGACATGGGAGCTGGTCTTGAGAGATTTTCTTGGGTAACCATGGGAACACCTACCGCGTACGATTGTTGTTTTGGTCCCATTACAAATAATCTAATACAAAAAGTGGGTATAGACACAGATCCTAAAATATTATCATCGTATTTCACCGCAATATCAAAAGGACTTGGAGAACATATTGATTTAACACAAGTTAGAAAGAATGCAGTAAAACAAATAGGAATAGACGAGACGAAATTCAATAAAATGATAGTTCCACTTGAGGGGGTATACCTGATTGCTGATCATCTAAGAACTTTGGTATTTGCAATTTCAGATGGAGCTCTTCCAAGCAATGTTGGTGGGGGTTACAACTTGAGAATGATTTTGAGAAGAGCGGTTGCCACAATGGACAGACTTGGTTGGAATTTTGATCTAAGAGACTTGGCAGATATGCATATTGATTATTTGAAATCAACTTATCCCGAGCTGCAAGAAACTCGTGAGGAAGTAAAGACAATAATTGGAATAGAAAGAGAAAGATACGCAGAATCAAAAATCAGAATGAAAAGCATAGCAAATACAATAAAGATTCAAAGTAAAAAATTAGCAGTAGATGATCTAATTAGACTATACGAATCAGATGGCATCACTCCTGATTTTCTGAAGGAGTCACAGATAATTTCAGAAATTCCATCTACCTTTTATGAGAAACTGTCAGAGTTACATCAATCAGAAAGAACTGAAAAGAAAGAAGTTCTTGATATAGAGGGGATCCCAGATACAGAACCTCTATACTATAGAGAAGATCCTATGGAATTTGAAGCAAAAATTCTCAAGATCATTAATAAAAAATTAGTTGTTTTGGATAGAACTTCATTTTATCCAAGAGGAGGCGGTCAGGAACCAGATCATGGCAAGATTGGAGCTTATGATGTAGTAGATGTAAACAAACACGGAAATGTCATTGTGCATGAGTTGAAAGGAGGTACGCCAGAAGAAGGCGAGACAGTAAAATGTAAAATTGATTATATCCGTCGCTATGGCGTATCAAGGAATCACACTAGTACTCATGTATTAAACGCGTCATCACGAAACACTTTGGGTTCATGGATATGGCAACATTCTGCATTCAAGGAAAGGGATTACGGCAGACTTGACATAACGCATCATTCAAACCTAACAGAAGAAGACATTATGAAGATAGAAGGTTTAGCAAATCTTATCGTCAGAAAGAATCTACCTATTTTGATAAATGAATATGAAAGAGGCGAGGCTGAACAAAAGTTTGGGTTCAGAATATACCAAGGTGGAGTAGTTCCAGTCAAGTCAGTCAGAATTGTAAACATCGATGGATTTGATGTAGAAGCATGTGGTGGAACTCATGTAAAGAAAACAGGGGAGATTGGATTGATAAAGATAACAAAAGCTGAAAGGATTCAAGATGGTGTTGTAAGAATGGAGTTTGTTTCAGGAGATACAGCTATAAAATATACACAGGACCAAGATAGAAAAATTTCACAGATTGTAAAGTCACTAGGTTCCAGTAAAGAAAAGATATTCGAATCATTTGAACATGTCATGTCAGATGCAGAGGCGTCAAAGAGAAAATTGAAGCAACTCATTAAACGGGTTTCCACACCTACTGCACAAAATGCAATTTCAGAGGCAAAGAATCTAGGAAAAGTGAAATTATTCTCTACTGTGGACGAAGAACTTGATGAAGAATTTCATATTGCAGTAGGCGAACAGGTAATAAAACTTGATTCTAAGATGATATACTGTGCTTTAATTTTGAAAAATGGGGGAATAAGAATAGTTGCATTCTCAGGCCATGAAGCGGCAAAAATTAAGAAGGCTGGAGATTTAGCAAGGGACATTTCAAAGATTCTTGGCGGTTCTGGTGGCGGCAATGATAGTTTTGGTCAGGGAGGAGGGAAAGATGTCTCGAAGCTTAAAGATATACTTCTTGCGGTAGAACAGTCCATTTTGGCAAAGTGATTTTTTGATAGATTGGTCATCAATAGAATCTAAATGGCGTAAAAGGTGGCAGGACGAAAAATACTTTGAAGCGGATCCTACAGAGACGAAAAAATTCTTTGTGACCGTAGCTTATCCCTACCCAAATTCACCACAACACATAGGACATGGAAGAACATACACTTTGGCTGACGTACACGCACGATTTATGCGCATGCGTGGATACAACGTACTTTTCCCAATGGGGTTTCATTATACAGGAACTCCAATTCTTGGAATGGCAAGGCGTGTTCAAGAAAATGATAAGGAGTTAATTGAAGCATTCAGAACAATTTACAAAGTACCGGAACAGAACATAAAAGAATTTTCAGAGCCCGTAAAAATTGCCAGCTATTTTCATCAAGAGATAAAGTCAGGCATGATAGAAATGGGATACTCGATAGATTGGAGAAGAGAGTTTACAACAATCGATCCTGCATACAACAAGTTTATTGAATGGCAATTTAGGAAATTAAAAAGCAAAAATCTTATCATACAGGGTTCTCATCCTGTGGGTTGGTGTCCAAAAGATCAGAATCCTGTATCACAACATGACACTTTAGGAGACGTAGAACCTAGTTTTACTGAATATGTACTTATTAAATTCGAGTATGACAAATACATCATACCCACAGCTACACTCAGACCAGAAACAATTTTTGGTGTTACAAATCTCTGGGTAAATCCTGACGTCATATACAAGATTGCTGTTGTTGATGGCGAGAATTGGATTGTAAGTGCAGAGTGTGCGCGAAAGCTGGAGTTTATGAATAAAAAAGTAGTTTTAATTAATGAAATTAAGGGTTCTGCTCTTGTTGGCAAAAAAGTCAAAGTTCCAGAAAGAAATGTAAATGTGGTAATACTTCCTGCTAGTTTTGTTAAAAGTGAGAATGGTACAGGCATTGTGATGTCTGTACCAGCTCATGCACCATTTGACTATCAAGCTTTAGAAGATATTAAGAAAAATATAGGCAATTTTGAACAGAATGTTTTGAATTCTGCTAGATCAATACATCCAATATCAATAATACAAACTGAAGGATATGGAGAGATTCCTGCTAAAGAAGTTATAGAAAAGTTCAAAATAGAAGATCAAAATAGTCCTCATCTTGAAGAGGCCACAAAAGAGATTTATGCTAAAGAATTCTACGAAGGAAGATTAAAAAATAACACTGGTCAATTTGCAGGGAAAAAGATCGCTGAAGCTAAAGACGAGGTAAAAAAATGGATCCTGCAACAAAATAATGCAGATATTCTATTTGAACTAAATGATGGTCCCATTAGATGCAGATGTGGTGCTGAATGTGTTGTAAAGATTCTAAATAATCAGTGGTTTTTGGATTACTCTAACAAAAATTGGAAGAAAGATGCCCATTCTTGTTTCAATGAAATGAAGATTCTTCCTGAAGATATACGTAATGAATTCAATTACGTAGTAGATTGGTTACGGGAACGAGCTTGCGCAAGACAACATGGTCTAGGAACCAAGTTGCCATGGGATGAAAATTGGATAGTGGAGAGTCTTTCTGACTCTGTAATTTACATGGCATACTACATTCTTGCAAAATATGTAAACAAAAAACAAATTACTGGTGAAAACCTAGGAGATGAATTTTTTGATTACATATTCCTGGAAGATGGTGATGCTAAGAAAGTTGCTGCTAACTGCAAAATAACAGAAGATCTTTTGGAAAGTATCAAAAATGAATTTTCATATTTCTATCCTGTAAATGCAAGACATTCTGGCCGAGATCTTGTTCCAAATCATTTGACGTTTTTCGTATTTAATCACATTGCAATTTTTCCAAAGAAATACTGGCCAGAAGAGATTGTTGTAAACGGATCCGTTCTGATGGATGGAAAAAAGATGTCAAAATCAATGGGCAACATAATTCCATTACGTGATGCAATACGAACCTATGGTGCGGATCCTATTAGATTAGCGATATTAATTTCAGCAGAGCTATTGCAAGATGCAGATTTCAATCTAGAAGCAGTAAAAGGAATCAAGAACAAGCTTGAAAACATGTTAGAAGACTGTTCAAAATATAAATTAAAAGAAAAAGCAAATCAACAACAAGAAGACAGATGGCTTGTAAGTAGATTACAACAGTTGGTTTTAGAGACTACTACAGCTATAGAAAAAATGAGATTGCGTGAAGCATTGCATTATGTCTTATATGAATTCGATTCTGACATACATTGGTATCTTAAGAGAGCTAATGCAAAGAATAGAACAGATGTAGCAAGTACACTTCATAATGTGTTATCGGCAAGAGTAAGAATGCTCTCTCCTTTTGCACCCCACATTACAGAAGAGATGTGGGAGAAACTGGGAAATACAGGTTTAGTTTCAAAATCCCTTTGGCCATCTGTGCATAATGATGAGGTCGACGTTGTGTCGTTACAATCAGAGAATCTGTTGAGGTCAACCATGGAGGACATTAGAAACATCCTAAGAGTAACTAAAATCACCCCAAAGAAGATTATCATTTACACTTCAGATTCTTGGAAGAACAAAGCTTACCAAAAGATTCTTACCAACATAATAAAAGGCGAAATGAATATAGGGGTTTTAATAAAATTACTTATTTCTGATAAAGAGACCGAATCTGTAAAAAAAGATCCAGACTTTGTTAAAAAAACTGTTAATGATATACTTTCTGAACCTACAGAATCACGACAAGCAAAAGCAGAAACCAGTTTCATAGATGAGAATATGATACTTTTAGAGCTTGATTCTCTGGCAGAAAAAGATTTTGGAGTAAATGTTCAGGTATTTTCTGAATCAGACCCACAGAAATATGATCCAAAGAACAAAGCTAGAACTGCAAGACCGTTTAAACCAGCCATATTGATCGAATAAGTCAATTTCTAAATAGTGTGAATAACAATTGAAAACATCCTTTTATTAGGTATTTTAAGAATTAGAGTTGTGAAAATTGCAGTTGTAGGTATTGGAGTTGCTGGTGGATATCTTCTTTCAAGATTAAAAAATGAACATGAGGTAGTTGGATTTGAAAGATCCCCACAAGAAACTCATGATTCGATTTGTGCATGGGGTACAACAAAAGGACCAATGCAAGATTTTTCACAAAAATCTGGTCTTGACTTTAATGATTATGTAATACATGATGGAAAAAACATGTATGTCGATATGAATTCTGAGAGATTCAGTATAAAATTAAGTGGGTTATGCACATACGATAAAATTCGTTTAATAAAAGATATGTCAAGGGGATGTAAGATCCATTACAACACTACACCTAAGCTTGAAGATTTAGAATTAGAATTTGATCTTGTAGTTGATGCAACTGGTTTTTACAGAACATATCTTCCAAAACCTGCAAGTGATTTTTACTTACCCACATATCAATACAAGGTAGAATATGAGGATCAAGTACCTTTTGATGATTTTTACCTGAAACCATTCTCATCTATTACAGGATATTTTTGGTATTTTCCTTTAGGAAAAAAACTTGCCCACATAGGTGCGGGTGACAAAAATAGAAAACATGTAGAAGAAACTGATGCATTTTTAAAAAAATATGGAGGCAAGATAATCAAAACTGTAGGAAGACCCATACGTCTTGCAACACCAGACATGTGTGAACCTTTCTATCATGGTAAAGTAGTTGGGGTTGGAGAATCAATTGGTACTGTTTATCCACTTCTAGGTGAAGGGATTATCCCCAGTATGATATGTGCGGACATATTTATAGAAAATCTTTATGATAAAGCGAGATACAGAAAACAGGTTCTAGAGAAATTTTCCATTTATCCAAAAGTACTAGCATTTGTAAGGAATAAAATGGATTCCAAATTTGCAATGATAAAACATTTTACTGATCTCATATCTATTTACAGATACATGAAAAAGAATGAGAAGAGGTTTGGGATGGAAATTCGTATAGGCGATATGATGAAGGTCGCTAGAGCTTAGAATCCAAAAGTAACAGAACCAAGGTTTTGTCTAACAGTCCTGTTTGAATTCATATTATAATCATATATGATTTTAGAATATTCTAAGAGAACATCTTTCATTGGATCCAATGATTTTGAAAGATAAAAACCAGGACAGTCTCCAGTAAATTGAAAAGAAGCATGTACACGGGCTCTGCCTTTTTCATTTTCAAGCCAAGATGAAAATGGATACAAATAACACACTCCGGGTCTGGTAGGATGTAAACCACAATAACCTTTCTCATCTAGAAATCTACATGGAATATGTGTTCCATCTTCATCGGTAGTTTCATTCACTTTTCGTTTTAGGTTGATCATGGTCATAGTTGTATTTACACTGCCAGAAGGACCAATTTCTTGCCAAGTAGCTATATTGGTTTCATTTTTTATAAAATCAGAGGTTTTTTGATATTTGAGGCTTTTACTAATAGTAATAAGATCATCTGATGTAAGTGGTAATCTTCCTTGTCGGTTACAACAATTATGACAATCAGGCCAATAACATTTCCATAATATGTAGCTATTTTCTTTAGTCAAATACGGAATATGAAAAACAACATCTTCTACTTTTATCGTAAATTCTGAAACATCGTCACGATTACCCAAAATGAAATTTCGAAAAATTGGATCAATATCCCAGTCTTTGGATAAGAGTTCAAGTGATTCTTCAAGTTCTTTATGCATTAATTAATAAATTACAACTCTACTTTTGAACGTTATCAATCTTGGAAGAAAAGGGCAAATATGCTTCTGCTACTCAAAACAGAAGACTAGTTTGGGAAAAAGTCATGTGGCCTCTGATTTTAGAGCTAAACAGCGTCAGCTTTACACTGAACGAATACAAGAAAAAAAGAAATGAAGCATGTAAAGAATTGAATATACCACCATCAAGAATTGCAGGTGGTTTCGTCTCTTTGTTGTTAAAAGGAATGCTGTACAAAGAAAAGGATCTTTATTCAATTCATTATAGATTGATCCCATATATGCGGCTTAAAGCAGATTGTGATTATGCAACGGCGATACGTGAAACTAGTGTTAAATAGAAGATATTAAAGACATCATCAAATAAAATTTTGATTTTAGCAATTGATTTAGAAGGAATAATTATATTCTGAGCTAATCACATTCGTTTCGGTAGCCCGATAGTCTAGTGGCCAAACAATTTTTGGGTTAGGGATTCCAGGCTCTGGATCTTAGGAGAGGATACCTGGGGACGGCAGTTCGAATCTGCCTCGGGCTACTCTATTATATAATTTTGTAACCTGTCTATCGAGAAGCCATAGCTATTCTTTCAAGCTCGTTCTTCTTTTTAACAGAAGGTGCATTCATATCATTTGCTGCAGCTAATATCAAATGTTCTGCAAGATTTTCTTCCATTGCTTTTGGATTTGAAAATGATGCATCACGTACACCTTCTGCAATAAATCTCAATGCTAAATCAACTCTTCGCAATGGAGCTACATCTACAGATACATGATAAACAGTTCCACCATAAACTATTCTTGTTGTATCCTCATTTGGTGCAGAGCGCTCAATTGCTCTTACCAATACTTCAATCGGATTCTTTCCAGTCTTCAAGTTTATGATTTCAAGTGCTGCTTTTACTGTATTAATTGAACGAGTTTTCTTACCACCCATTCTCCCAGTGTTTTTCGCATATTTTTTTCCAAAATGTAAGAGTTTGTTTGCAAGTCTTTCCACTATATTGACTTCAGCTTTGTTAAATCGTTTAAGTGCTGAACGACCAAAGGTCAAAGGCATTACAGTCTTCTTTACAGAAATTGCGTTTTTCAATCCTGGATCCTTTATTTCAATATTTGAAAGATCCCATTTTCTAAAAAGTAAAAAATTAGCTGTTTCTGCCATTTCTATCTCCTAGGTTTTTCTTTCTTTCCATATACAAGTTCTTTTAATGAAGTACCATTTACTTTGAAGACTTTCCATCTTACGCCAGGAATATCTCCCATTGCTCCACCCATAGTTGCGCCCATTCCTTCAACATGTACTTCGTCATGTTCATCAACAAAATTCATCGCACCATCTCTTGGTAAAAATGCAGTTACTGTTTTTCCATTTTTTATGAGTTGAACACGAACACATTTTCTTACTGCTGAGTTTGGTTGTTTTGCTTCAATACCTACTTTTTCTAAAACAATTCCTCTTGCTTGCGGAGCACCACCTAACGGATCTGCCTTTTTGTTAAGACCGAGATTTCTTCTTTTGTAAGTTCCTATAGACCATCGTTGTTTCTTTCTTTTATCTTTGAGAACTCTTCCTGAAAATAAGCCAAGTGGGGATTTTGCCAAATGTTATCACTCCATTATTTTTTCTGGGCTTTGAATCAAAACGCTAGAAATTTGAAAGTATCGCTTTGCTAGAAGACGTGCTTTTTCAGCATTTCGACCTTCTCTTCCCACCACTATGCCTTTCTTTTTTGGATCGACTACAACAATTGCTTGCATGGAACCATCCAATCTCTTATTTATTTTAACTTCAGAAATCAGTTTTGAATTTAAGGTATTTTTTAGAAATTCTACTGGATCTTCTGCGTATTCTACTAGTTCAACATTTCTTTTTACAACATTTTGTAAGTTTCTAATGGTAGTTCCACCTTTGCCAATCGCAAGACCCATCTTTCCTTGATTAACAATAAATATCACTCTATCAAGTTTTTCATCTTCTATGCAATCTCTTGCAGTTGCACCAGTGACATTTTGGAATAGTGACATTAGTTTGATTTGATCTGTAGTTAGTTTGATTGTTTCTGTCATGTCTTCGTCTATTTTAAATTCGATGCCTTCTGTGGCTCATTTAAAGCTTGATAAACAATTGTTATAAAATAAGGCATTTATTGTTGATTCTCCTGTTCCTCTTCCTTTAAAATTGATTTGAGATTTACATCACTCAAAGATTTTAGCGAAAGGGCAGAGATTCTAAATTGTGTTCCACAAAGTCTTCCAAGTATAACAGATGAACCTTTAAAATTCATAGTTGGTACTTTAGAGATTTTAGCAGTTTCATTTATTTTTTGAAGTATGTTTTTTGGTATAGAATCTGATAGAATTATAAGTTTAGAAGATTTCATCGAGGTTACTACTTCCTTTGCACCGAGAGAACATTGGTTGTCATCCATTGCTTCTTTGATTACTTTTTCTAAAAGTTTAGTCATTTTTTATCACTTTCATATAAAGATCTACGGTGCCTGTTCCTACAGGAATATTGGCACCAACTATAACATTTTCTGTTACGCCTTTGAGTTGTTCAACCTCACCGGCTAGTGCAGCCTCTGCGATTGTAGGAACAGTGATTTCAAATGCAGCTCTTGCAAGTACGCTAGTCTTTGTTCCAGCAATTCCATGTCTACCAATTTGTTGCATGTATCCTCTAGAACACATCAAATCTGCTACAAGCATAATATATCTAATATCGACTTCAAGACCTTGATCTTCAAGTGTTGTACTAAGTTCGTTTATTAACGCATTACGAGCAGCTTCAATTCCAAGAGTATTTGCAATCTCAAAGACGTTGTTTGTGCGTATGTCTTTTTTATCTATACCCTCAATTTCGAACACTTTAGCAATGTTAGAACCAGATGTTTGTATAACCCATTCATCATCCTGTTGTACAATTGTAACTCTCTCTACATCAGCTACACCTTTTACTTTTGTTCCAAGAATTTTGTTTCTAAGAGCAAGTATCGTTTGGGCATCAGATTCTTCAGCAAGTGTTAGTGTGATAGAATTACCACTTCTTTCTATTTCAAATTTCTTTTTTGATGACTGTAATGCTTCTTCTACATCATCAATGGTACATGCTCTCTCTTTCAATTTATCTGAATTCAGATTTAGTTTTATCTTTGTTGAATAATCAGTCTCTGTACTAGATATTAATGCAATAATTTTTGTATGTAAAATCTCACGAGCTACTTGTATTGCTTTTTCCTTTGATTTTTTAAATTTTGGCTCAAGATAAATGTCCATCGTAGGGGTTAGTGGTTTTTTACGTGCATCAACTAGCTCAATTAGTCTTGGAAGACCCAAAGTTACGTTTCTTTCTCTAATTCCTGCAAAATGGAATGTTCTAAGCGTCATTTGTGTACCTGGTTCCCCTATTGACTGTGCTGTAACAATACCTACAGCTTGACCAGGTTCTACCTTAGCCTTTTCATACAATTCAAGCGCTTTCTTACACACTTTTTCTATTCCTTCTTTACTTAATTTTGCTTCAAGTAATGCATCTTGAACCATTTTTGTAAGTCTTGGATTGAATGTCTTCGTGTATTTTTTAGCAAACTCAGTAATGTCTTCTTTTGTTGCTTTTTTACCAGAATCAACTATTGTTTCAGATTCTATCAATCTTTCAATTCTAAATGCTTCACCATGATCACTTTTTGCAACATCAGTTCCATCTTCCCCGTACAAGAATTGTATTATGTGACCATGTGGATCTCTGACGGTTCCATCATATTCTAGCTTAAGGTGTTCAAGTGCGTTAATCAATCTTCTCTGCATGTAGCCACTTTGTTGTGTTCTTACTGCAGTATCTACAAGTCCTTCACGTCCTCCCATTGCATGAAAGAAAAATTCCAAGGTGGAGAGGCCTTCTCGGTAGTTTGATTTTACAAATCCTCTAGCATCAGGATTTGTATCATTTTCTTTGTAGTGTGGCAGAGCTCTGTTATTGTATCCTTTATGAATTCTTTTTCCACGAATTGATTGTTGACCTAACGCTCCTGCCATTTGTCCTATGTTTAATGATGAACCTCTAGCACCAGTAGTTGCCATTATTCTACCTGAATTTGTTTCATCAAATGATTTATCAGCAGTACTACCAGCCTTGTCTCTTGCTTTTGAGAGCTCATTTACGATATATGCCTCTAATGCCTCTTCTGCAGAGAGTCCCCTGCTAAGCTGTAATGTTCCTTTTTTTGCTTGAGATATTAGATCATAAACTTTATCATATGTTTCATGAATTCCTACGACGATGCTTTCTTTTGTTTTTTGTGAAAGTTCCAGATCAGAATATCCGTAACTGAATCCATAATGAGTAATAAACTGTTTTAACATCACCAGTATAGAGTTCAGAAATTTCTTTGCCTCATCATTACCATAGTCCTTTGTTATTCTGTGTAATACACTATCTGGTTCTTCAGCACCAATCGCCGCTTTGTCAATTACACCACTGAGTAACTGACCATTTTTAATTACAACATCTTTTGAAGGACCTTTTGTACCCTTAGACCATTTTGATGTAATAACATAATTGAAATCTTTTGGCATAAAAAGAGAAAATAACTGTTTTCCTGTATAAAGTCCACCACTTTTATTTTTGATTGCAGGTTCTGGGAATATTCCTTTATAATTAGCAATCATCGCAAGGTTTGCAAACTCTTGAGGTGTTAGCGTTGTCCCATCTTTTGTTAGCAAATAAGCTCCAGTAATAAAGTCACGTAAAGCTCCAATTATTGGACCGCCGTATCTTGGGGAAATTAATTGATCTTGAACTCGCATCAATAGAATTGCTTCGGCTCTAGCTTCCTCGCTTTGCGGTACATGTAAATTCATTTCATCACCATCAAAGTCAGCGTTGTATGGTGGACACACAGATGGATGCAATCTGAAAGTTTTTCCTGGTAAAACTTTCACATAGTGAGCCATGATTGACATTTGGTGCAAAGATGGTTGTCGGTTAAACATCACTACGTCACCATCTGAAAGATGTCGTTCAATTAGGTAACCAATCTCAATGTTGTTTGCTATGGTTTCTCTGTCTTCTACAAAGTCTAGTCTGATTTTAACTCCATCTGGTCTTACAATATAATTAGCCCCTGGAAATTTGATTGGCCCATTGATTACAAGTTTCTTTAGTCTTTCAATGTTCCATTCTGTCACTACTTCTGGTATTGTAAGTTTGGTTGCTACAGATTCTGGAACACCAACCTCAGAGAGGTCAAGGTTTGGATCGGGAGAGATTACAGTTCTGCTGGAAAAGTCAACTCGTTTTCCTGAAAGTGAACCTCTGAATCTACCTTCTTTTCCTTTTAATCTCTGTGTTAGAGTTTTTAGTGGTCTACCTGATCTATGGTGAGCTTGTGGAATACCAGAAACTTCGTTATCAAAATATGTGGTTGTGTGATATTGTAACAAATCAACAAGATCCTGTACTATAAGAGGAGGAGTTCCTGCATCTTTACTTTCTTTCAGTCTTTGATTTACTCTGATTATATCTACTAGTTTGTGTGTTAGATCATCCTCAGATCTGATTCCTGTTTCTAGTATAATGGACGGTCTTACAGTAACAGGGGGAACCGGTAAAACTTGGAGGATGAACCATTCTGGTCTGGCAGTTGTAGGATCATATCCCAAAAGTTTCAGGTCATCATCAATCATGTGTGAGAATCTTTCTCTAATTGTTATTGGAAGTAATCTGTTTTCTCCAAGCTCAGTCTTTTCTATAAAGATTGTTGGTTTTGTAAATATCATATCGTATTGAGATTTACCGCAGTGTGGGCATGTTTTTTCTTTTTTTGCTTTTTCAATTATTTGATCAGGAATATGTTTTATTGAAATTACTGTGTATGCAGCTTCTTTGCCTTTTATTCTGTGATATTCTTCAAGATCTTCTTGTGAAATCTTAAGTCTAGCGCATGATCTACAAGTTGTCAGGAGAAGTTTATAGATATTATCAATAAACGCAATATGTAAAACAGGTTCAGCTAGTTCAATGTGACCGAAATGTCCAGGGCATCTTGCTGCTGTGTTTCCACAAGTTACACATTTTTGTCCTGGCTCCAAAGTCCCAAGTCTTCCATCCATTAATCCTCCTTGTACTGCCATACCATCTTCATCATAAGTTTCTGGAGCTGTGATTTCAGCAACTGAATATTTCCTGATTTCAGTAGGCGACCAGACAGAGAATCTAATTCCATCGATTACTTTGATTGTTTCAAGTGCCATTATACTCTCTCCTTAATCAAAAGTCTTGGAGCAACATCTAAGCTCATCATCTCTTGCAATAATAATTTAAATGCATATGCAACTGAAATTGAAGTCACTTTTGCCTTGTCACCACATACGCGACAAACAAATTTTCTTTGCTTTATATCATAGTATGATACCAGTCCACATCTCTCACATATGTAAATATCAGCTTTGTCAGATTCATCAAGCAATCTATCCTTTAACATCATTGAAGCACCATATGCAATTAAACAGTCTCTTTCCATTTCTCCAAATCTTAGTCCACCACCACGTGCTCGTCCTTCTGTGGGTTGTTTTGTTAACATTTGGACCTGTCCTCTAGCTCTTGCATGTATCTTGTCAGCAACCATGTGATGGAGTTTTTGATAATACACTACTCCAATGAAGACTTCGGCCTTGAATGCTTTTCCGGTTCTTCCATCATACATCATTTCTTTGCCAGAATATTTGAAGCCTGCAGACTCTAGCACACCTTTTACATCGTCTAATTTTTCACCAACAAATGCAGATCCATCCATTTTTGTTCCCCGCAAAGCTGCTGCCTTTCCTGTTACAGATTCAAGAAACATTCCCACTGTCATTCTAGATGGGAATGCATGTGGATTAATCAAAACATCTGGAACAACACCATCAGCAGTATATGGTAAATCTTCGTGGTTTACTAACATACCAATAACACCTTTTTGACCATGCCTTGAAGCAAATTTATCACCAATTTCAGGAATTCTTGTATCTCTAACTCGTATTTTGTACATCTTTCCGCCATCGTGTGATTGAGTCATTACTACATTATCTACAACTCCGTTTTCAGATGGTCTTACTCCAATAGATGTATCTCTTCTATAGGGACCTTTTACTTCAAACTCTCTATACTCTTCCATAAATCTTGGCGGGCTTGTTTTTCCTATCAGAATGTCTCCTCCCTGAACCGTAGATTCTGTTGCAATTACACCGTCTTCTTCTAATAATCTGTAAGCTTTGTCTCCTCTGAACCCACGGATGTTTCCTTCGGCATTTGGAATTTCAAAGTTGTCACGCATACCTCCAGGATATTGCTTTGCTTCTGCTTCATAAATTCTATAAAAGAAAGTTCGTCCCAATCCTCGCTCTACTGACGATTTGCTAAGAACTATTGCATCTTCTATATTGTATCCATCAAAAGGTAATACAGCTACAACACAGTTTTGTCCTGCTGGTCTATCTTCAAGTCCCAAAAGTCCCATCGCTTTTGTTGTAACAATCGGGGTTTGTGGATATAGCATAAAGTGTTGTCTTACATACGTACTTGCATTCATCAGTGGAGTTGAGAATCCAAGACTTTGTTTTGCCATAGCAGATTCGTATGTATTTCTTGGAGATTGATTATGTTCTGGATAAGGTATGATTGATGCACCCGCACCTAAGATTGCAGAAGGGAATATTTCCATGTGAGTGTGCTTTTTGACATTTTCTTCATCCATAGCGATGTAACAGTTTTCTTCTTCGTTTGCATCTACTAGTTCGATTACTCCCATGTGTAGAAGATCATTCCATGAAAGGAATTTTTTACTGACTTTGTCTATGAGTTCCTGTGTTAAAAGTGGCTTGTTGTCTTTTATAACAATCAACGGACGCAGGACTCTTCCTGCGTTACAATTGACATAAAGTCTTTTGGTTGAACCATCAATATCAGATTGATATAGAAATATTCCAATGTGTGGATGAATCTTAAAGTTACGTCTAAGATCGCGTAATGAATCTGCAAGCTTCTGTCCATCTTTATAATATCCAATCAATCTTCCGTCTACAAAGATTCTAGCCCCTTCTTTTTTCAATTCGTCTTTGGCTTCTGAGACATAAGTTACCCCTAGATCATAAAGTTTTTCAATTATATCTTCAGACGGAACGTTTACTGATATAATTGCAGAAAGTGCTAGATTCTTTACCAATCCACAGTTTGAGCCTTCTGGAGTTTCACTAGGACAGATTCGTCCAAAGTGAGTTGCATGTAAATCTCTTGCTTCAAAATTTGGTTGGCTTCTACTAAGTGGTGATTGAATTCTTCGAAGGTGACTTATTGTAGAAAGATAGTTAGTTCTGTCTAAAAGCTGTGTTACTCCAACCCTACCCCTTCCCCAATTTCCAGTTGCAATTGCGTTATTTAGTTTATCAGTTACGATCCCAGGCCTTATAGCTGCAGCTACAGCATTGATTCCCCTTTTTTGTCCTGATCTTTCTAGTTGGTATTTCATATCGCGTACCAAGTTTCTAAAAGCTGTTCTGAATAGATCAGCAAGCATTTGACCTGCAAACTTTATGACTTTATTTCCATAATGGTCCTTATCATCGGGAGTAAGCCAACCAAGTTTTAATTCAATTAATTTACAAGCCGCTTCTCCCAAAAATTGTGATTTTTCTTTTCTATTATCAGGGTGTTTGCCGAGATGTGGTAACAGACCCCAATCTAGCAAAGTCTCAGCTCTT